>NZ_JBEYFC010000131.1:0-20286 GCF_040634175.1 Streptomyces sp. NPDC007162 | reverse complement strand
GCCAGAAGTCGACGGCGTGATGGGCCAGCACCTCGAACGGCAGGTCCGGCGCGACCGCCCCGGCCCAGCGCGGCGGCGGCGCGGACCAGCGCGCGGGCGCGGACGACCACGCCGTCCGTGAGCGGCGGCAGGGTCGCCGGGTCGATCGCGCGGACCAGCCGGGTGAACTCCTTCAGCGTGAAGGTGCGCAGGCCCGCGGAGTGGCCCATGGAGATGACCTGGGCGCGGTGGTCGCGGGTGGCCGTCAGCACCAGGTCGGCCCGGATGACGTGCTCGTCGAGCAGCTCCCGGCCCACGAACCCGGACGCGTCCGCGCCGAAGTCGGCGAGCACGGCCTCGGCGTTCGCCTCCATGGGCGCGCCCTCGTGGCCCCAGGTGCCCGCGCTCTCCACGATCAGCCCGCCGCCCAGGAAGGTGCCGAGCCGGTCGGTCACGAGATGGCGGTTCAGCCGCTCGGTGATCGGCGAGCGGCACACGTTGCCGGTGCTGACGTGGAGGATGCGGAAGCTGTCGCGCGGCAGCCCCACGAACGTCGTCGTGATCTCCGCCGCGCGCTCCCCGTTGCCTATGCCACGCCCCGCGTCAGGGGCTGTCAATTCGCCACCTCGAGGTCGGGTACGACCTTGCGCAGCTCCTCCGCCGAGATCGCGCCCGCGCGCAGCAGCAGCGGAACCTCACGGGTGACGTCGACGATCGAGGACGGCACGTTGCCCGGGGTCGGACCGCCGTCGAGGTAGACGGAGACGGAGTCGCCGAGCATGTCCTGCGCGGCGTCACAGGTCTCCGGCGAGGGGTGGCCGGTGAGGTTGGCGGAGGAGACGGCCATCGGGCCGACCTCGGTGAGCAGTTCGATGGCGACCGGGTGCAGTGGCATGCGCACGGCGACCGTGCCGCGGGTGTCGCCCAGGTCCCACTGCAGGGACGGCTGGTGCTTGGCGACCAGGGTGAGCGCGCCCGGCCAGAACGCGTCGACCAGCTCCCAGGCCAGCTCGGAGAAGTCGGTGACGAGACCGTGCAGGGTGTTCGGGGAGCCGATCAGCACCGGGGTGGGCATGTTGCGGCCCCGGCCCTTGGCGTCGAGGAGGTCGGCGACCGCCTCCGAGGTGAACGCGTCGGCGCCGATGCCGTACACCGTGTCGGTCGGCAGCACCACCAGTTCCCCCCGGCGGACGGCGGACGCGGCCTCGCGCAGACCCGTCACGCGGTCGGTCGCGTCGTTGGTGTCGTATCGCCGTGCCATGTCTAGCGGGCCTCCTCGTACACGTCATTCTGGACTTCGGAAAACACTGCCTGCGGGGTACGCACTGACTGCGGGGTGCTCACGGCAGCGCCTTGCGGGCGGTCGCGAAGCGGGGGCGGTTGTTGAGGTCCGGGTGGTCGGCCGCGTCGGCCCAGCCCCGCTCCTCGGTGAAGATCCACGGCACCTGGCCGCCCTGGGTGTCGGCGTGCTCGATGACGACGACACCGCCGGGGCGCAGCAGCCGGTGCGCGGTGCGTTCGATGCCCCGGATGAGGTCCAGGCCGTCCTCGCCGGAGAACAGCGCGAGTTCGGGGTCGTAGTCGCGGGCCTCGGGGGCGACGTACTCCCACTCGGTGAGCGGGATGTACGGAGGGTTGGAGATGACCAGGTCGACATGGCCGTCGAGGTCGTGGAACGCGTCCAGGGCGTCTCCCTGGCGCAGGTCCACCCTGGAGCCCGCCATGTTCTTGCGGGTCCACTGGAGCGCCTCCTCGGACAGCTCCACGGCGTGCACGCGCGAGCGCGGGACCTCCTGGGCGAGGGCGAGCGCGATGGCACCGGAACCGGTGCACAGGTCGACGATGCGGGGTTCGACGACATCCATGGCGCGCACGGCGTCTATGGCCCAGCCGACGACGGACTCGGTCTCGGGGCGCGGCACGAACACGCCAGGACCCACCTGGAGTTCGAGATACCGGAAGTACGCCCGCCCGGTGATGTGCTGGAGCGGCTCGCGCTGCTCCCGGCGGGCGATCACCTCCCAGTAGCGGGCGTCGAAGTCCGCGTCCTTGACGGTGTGCAGCGCGCCCCGCTTCACGCCGTGCACGAACGCGGCGAGCTCCTCCGCGTCGTTGCGCGGCGAGGGCACGCCGGCGTCGGCCAGCCGCTGGGCGGCCTGCGCCACCTCGGCGAGCAGCACACTGCGGGGGCTTGGGGGTCGCCCCCCAAATTCTTGCTGCACGCTGGTCCTCCGTGTCGTAACTCGTACGTTCCGTACGTGCCGTACGTGCCTTACGCGGCCGCGAGCTTGGCGGCCGAGTCCGCGTCGACGCAGGCCTGGATGACCGCGTCGAGGTCGCCGTCCAGGACCTGGTCCAGGTTGTACGCCTTGAAGCCGACGCGGTGGTCCGAGATGCGGTTCTCCGGGAAGTTGTACGTGCGGATCTTCTCGGAGCGGTCGACGGTGCGGACCTGACTGCGGCGGGCGTCGGCGGCTTCCCGCTCCGCCTCCTCCTGAGCCGCGGCGAGCAGCCTGGAGCGCAGGATACGCAAGGCCTGCTCCTTGTTCTGCAGCTGGCTCTTCTCGTTCTGGCAGGAGGCGACGACCCCGGTGGGCAGGTGCGTGATGCGCACGGCGGAGTCGGTGGTGTTGACGGACTGGCCGCCGGGACCCGAGGACCGGTACACGTCGATGCGGAGGTCGTTCGGGTTGATCTCGACGTCGACCTCCTCCGCCTCGGGCGTGACCAGGACACCGGCCGCGGACGTGTGGATCCGGCCCTGCGACTCGGTCGCCGGCACCCGCTGCACTCGGTGCACACCGCCCTCGTACTTCAGCCGCGCCCAGACGCCCTGTCCGGGCTCGGTGGCGCCCTGGCCGCCCTTGGTCTTCACGGCGACCTGGACGTCCTTGTAGCCGCCCAGCTCGGACTCGGTGGCGTCGATGATCTCGGTCTTCCAGCCGACGCGTTCGGCGTACCGCAGGTACATGCGCAGCAGGTCGCCGGCGAACAGCGCGGACTCGTCGCCGCCCGCGCCGGCCTTGATCTCCAGGATGACGTCCTTGTCGTCGGACGGGTCCCGGGGGACCAGCAGCAGCCGCAGCTTCTCGGTGAGCTCGTCGCGCTGCTTGTCCAGCTCCTTGGCCTCGGCGGCGAAGTCGGGGTCGTCGGCGGCCAGTTCACGCGCGGTCTCGATGTCGTCGCCGGTCTGCTTCCAGGAGCGGTACGTGGCGACGATCGGGGTGAGCTCGGCGTAGCGCTTGTTCAGCTTGCGCGCGTTGGCCTGGTCGGCGTGGACCGACGGGTCGGCGAGCTTCTTCTCCAGGTCTGCGTGCTCGACGACGAGTTCCTCGACGGCCTCGAACATTTTTGGCTCCTGATACTGCTGCGGCACGGGGGAAGGAAAGGCGGGCGACCAAAAACGCCGGTCCCGGGCACACCCCTCGCGGGGGCGTGCCGTGGACCGGCGCTAGGGCCTGTCCGGCGGATCAGGTCGGAGGAAATCCGCCGTACCTCTTCGATGCCGGTGAGCGGGGCCTGGTGGGTGCAGCTGCGAGGCGGAGGAGGCTGAGATGATCAGCCGCTGCCGCAGCGGGCGACGCGGAGCGCCAGCGACCGACGACAACGCCGCAGATGCGCGTGCCAGGCCCCGCGTCTCCGACAGGATCCGCCGGACAGGCCCTAGGGGGCTCGCTACTTCTTGGAGCCGGCGGCAGCCTTGCCGAAGCGGGCCTCGAAGCGGGCCACACGGCCACCGGTGTCGAGGATCTTCTGCTTGCCCGTGTAGAACGGGTGGCACTCGGAGCAGACCTCGGCACGGATGGTGCCGCTGGTGATCGTGCTACGGGTGGTGAACGAGGCGCCACAGGTGCAGCTGACCTGCGTCTCGACGTACTCGGGGTGGATGTCGCGCTTCAAGGGGTTCTCCTAGATATCGGGAGGGCACCGGGTCGCCGTCGCGGGCTGCGGGGCGTGAACCGGGGCCGACGGTCCAGTCTGCCAGGGCTGGCCGTATCTCCCAAAACCGGGGGGCTTGGATCTTTATTCCGGAGGGCGCACCCGCGGCCGCACTACGAGGTGACGACGCCCTTGGCCTGCCCCGTCGCCGTCCCCTTCGTCGCGGACGGCGGGATCGGCCCGTCGTTGCGCAGCGCGGCCCACACCTGCTTCGCCTTCGCCTCGGCGACCACCACCCGGTTCGGGTCGGACGGGTCGTACTCGACCGGCATCGTCACCATGTGCATGTTCTCCGCGCCGATGGACTTCAGGCCGTTCGCGAAGTCGATCAGGGAGTTCACCGAACCCAGGTCGGAGTCGGTGGTGACCGTCCTGGTCGCGGTGTCCGCCAGGTCGTACAGCTTCTTGGGGCTGGTGAACACCCCCACCTGCTCGACCTGGTGGATCAGCGCCTTGACGAACGCCTGCTGGAGCTGGATGCGGCCCAGGTCGGAGCCGTCGCCGACGCCGTGCCGGGTGCGCACCAGGCCGAGCGCCTGCTGCCCGTCGAGGGTGTGCTCGCCGGCCCTGAGGTCGAGGTGGCTCTGCGGGTCGTCGATGGCCCTGGTGGTGGTGAGCGTGACCCCGCCGAGTTCGTCGACGAGCTTCTGGAACCCGGAGAAGTCGACCTCCAGGTAGTGGTCCATACGGATGCCGGTCATGGCCTCGACCGTCTTGACCGCGCAGGTGGCGCCCCCGGTGGAGTACGCGGAGTTGAACATCACCCCGGTCGCGGCGTCGTGCGTGGTGCCCTGCGCGTCCGTGCAGGACGGACGGTCGATGAGGGTGTCCCGGGGGACGGAGACCACGTCGGCCTGCTTGTGGCCCTTGTAGACGTGCACGATCATCGCCGTGTCGGAGCGGGCGCTGCCGTCGTCGGCGCCGCCGCCGAGCTTCCTGTTGGCACCGGAGCGCGTGTCCGAGCCGAGGACCAGGATGTTCTCGGAGCCGTTGTCGACCTTGGCGGGCCGGTCGGAGCCGAGCATCTGGTTGATGTCGACGGTCTTGAGGTTCCCGTTGAGCTTGAAGTACAGGTAGCCGACGCCGGTACCGCCGAGGACGAGGATGCCCGCCGCCGTCCAGGCCGTGACGCGCAGCGCCTTTCGGCCGCCGCCGGGCGGCTTGCGGCGTCGGCCCTTGCCACGGCGGCCCGCGGCCGTCATGGGGGACTCGGGTATGTGCGGCCCTGACGTGCTCTCGGCGGACATGGGCTCCTCGGTTCTCGTACGACTGGTCGGTTACCCCCTGCTTTCAGGGTCAGGCCCGGCGTACCGGGAACATCGGCACGTACCGGACCATCGTCGCTCCGCCGGGTCAGACGGCGAAACTCGGGAAAGGGTTGCACGACGCAGTGTGCCCACCGCGTCACGCGATGGGCACACCGTGTCATCGGGCGAGTCCGGGCGAACCCCGCTCACCAGGTATTTCAGCCGAAGATGTCGTACTGCTGGAAACCGGTGCCGAGCGACTTCCTTGTGGCAAAGATCTCGCTGGTCCCCTTGCCGGTGCCCGGGTAGAGGTACAGCGTGCCGCCGGTCGTACGGGCCACCAGGTCGGCCTTGCCGTCGCCGGTCAGGTCGCCGACCGCGGCGAGGGTGTTGTAGCCGGTCCAGCCGGAGCGGACCTTCACGCGGGCCGAGAAGAGGCCGGTGCCGGACTTGCCGGTGCCCTTGTACAGGTACAGGTCGCCACCGCTGCCCTTGCGGGCCAGCAGGTCGGCCTTGCCGTCCCCGTTGAAGTCGCCGACGCCGCGCAGCTGGTTGTACTGGCTCCAGCCGCCGCCGATGCGGACGCGGGCGGCGAAGGTGCCGTTGCCCTTGCCCGGGTACAGCCACAGGACGCCGCTGGAGTCCTCGGAGAGGACGTCGGGCAGGTAGTCGCCGGTGAGGTCGCCGGGGATCACGACGGCCTTGCGGGTCTTCCAGTTGGTGAAGATCTTCGTCGTGATCCAGGAGCCGCTGGTCTGGGCACTGTTGAGCGCGAAGTGGTCCCAGTAGACGTCACCGGTGGACGACACCCGGTAGACGAGGTCCTGGAAGCCGTCCCGGTTCAGGTCGGCCTGGAGGATGACGTTGACGCCGCTCCAGTCGCCCCACGAGACGCGGGAGGCGAGCGAGGTGCCCTTGGAGTCCAGCTCGTAGCCGACCTTCGTCGACGACCTGCGGGCGAACAGGTCGGCCTTGCCGTCGCTGTAGCTCAGGTTGGTGTCGGCGATCTGCGCGTAGGCGGCACCGACGTAGGTGCTGACCTTGGAGAAGACGCTGTAGGCGCCCTTGGCGACGCAGTCCTGGACGCCCCAGGACACCACGCCGACGATCCGGCCGCCGACGACCAGCGGGCCACCGGAGTCGCCGTTGCAGGCCGTGGTGGTGCCCGTGTCGGTACCGGTGGCGGCCGTGCCGGCGCAGACCATGTGGCCCTTGACGTAGTCGCTGCCGTAGCCGCCCGTGCAGGTGGTGTCGGACTGGATGGGCAGCGTGGCCGTCTTCAGGGTCGGGGAGATGGTGTCCGTGGTGGAGCTGGTGCGGCCCCAGCCGTAGACCTTGGCGGTCCTGGCGGCCGTGCCCGTGTACGACGCGGTGTCGGTGTTCGTCGTCATCCGGATCGGCGTCGCCTTGACCGGGGCGGCCAGGGTGAGCACGGCCACGTCGTTGTTGGGGACACCGTGGGACGACACGGTGTACGACGGGTGGTTCCACTGGCGCAGCACGCCGGAGACGGTGCCGCCGTGCAGGTTGTCACTGCCGTCGCTGTTGGTGGTGGGCAGCGCGGCGGTGCCGGTGATGACCACGGACTTCGTGGTGCTCCACTTGTAGCCCTTGACGCAGTGCGCGGCGGTGAGGATCTTCGTGGGCGAGATGACCGAGCCGCCGCAGAAGAAGCCGACGTCGTCGCTGGTGCTGGTGGTGCCCTTGTCGTCGTAGTACCAGAGCTGCGCCATCCAGGGCGCCGCGGAGATGGTGGTCGTACCGCCGCCGATGATCTTCGGTGTGACGGCGGATCCGCTGCTCGACGGCTTCGTCGTGGTGGTCCCGCCGTTGACGGCGGCGACGGCGTCGGCGGCGCGCTGCTCCAGCGTGGCCTGAGACGGCGCGCTGACGGCCGGCTTGACCGTCGGTACCGGCCGGGTGGCCGCGCTGGCGGACGTCGAGATCAGTGCGGCCGTGACGGCGGCGGCGACCGAGGCCGCGGCCACGGGCAGAGCAAAACGTATCCGGCGTCTGTGACGACCGGTCCCGGACGTGGGTGTACCCACCTAAGTCCCCCCCTGGGGATATGGAGTTCGACATTCGATCAACTGACCGAAGGGCGTGATCCTACACCGGTCGGGAGAACGCCAGAAGCCGTCCCCACCAGGGAGGACGGCTTCCGGTTATGAAGATCTACGCGGACTCTCAGTCCCCGTTGCCGGGCGTCGGCGTGGTCTTCTGGATCTGCATCAGGAACTCGACGTTCGACTTCGTCTGCTTCATCTTGTCGAGCAGCAGCTCGATCGCCTGCTGCTGGTCGAGCGCGTGCAGCACCCGGCGCAGCTTCCAGACGACGGCCAGCTCCTCGTTGCCGAGCAGGATCTCTTCCTTGCGGGTGCCGGACGCGTCCACGTCCACCGCCGGGAAGATGCGCTTGTCGGCGAGCTTCCGGTCGAGCTTGAGCTCCATGTTGCCGGTGCCCTTGAACTCCTCGAAGATCACCTCGTCCATGCGGGACCCGGTGTCCACCAGGGCGGTGGCGAGGATCGTGAGGGATCCGCCGTCCTCGATGTTGCGGGCCGCACCGAAGAAGCGCTTCGGCGGGTACAGGGCGGTCGAGTCGACACCACCGGACAGGATGCGGCCGGAGGCCGGCGCCGCGAGGTTGTACGCACGGCCCAGACGCGTGATCGAGTCGAGGAGTACGACGACGTCGTGGCCCAGCTCCACCAGACGCTTGGCACGCTCGATGGCGAGCTCGGCGACCGTGGTGTGGTCCTCGGCCGGGCGGTCGAAGGTCGAGGAGATGACCTCGCCCTTCACCGACCGCTGCATGTCGGTGACCTCTTCCGGACGCTCGTCGACGAGGACGACCATCAGGTGGCACTCGGGGTTGTTGTGCGTGATCGCGTTGGCGATGGCCTGCATGATCATGGTCTTGCCGGTCTTCGGCGGGGCCACGATCAGACCGCGCTGGCCCTTGCCGATCGGCGACACGAGGTCGATGATCCGGGTGGTGAGGACGCCGGGGTCCGTCTCCAGGCGGAGGCGGTCCTGCGGGTAGAGCGGGGTCAGCTTGTTGAACTCTGGGCGGCCGCGGCCGTGTTCGGGCGCCATGCCGTTGACGGAGTCGAGGCGGACCAGCGCGTTGAACTTCTCGCGCCGCTCGCCCTCCTTCGGCTGGCGGACCGCGCCGGTGATGTGGTCACCCTTGCGCAGGCCGTTCTTGCGGACCTGGGCGAGGGAGACGTACACGTCGTTCGGGCCGGGCAGGTAGCCGGAGGTCCGGATGAACGCGTAGTTGTCGAGGATGTCCAGGATGCCCGCGACGGGGATCAGGACGTCGTCGTCGGCCAGCTGCGGCTCGGCGCCGCCGATCTCGTCACGGCCACGACGCCCACGACGGTCCCGGTAACGGCCGCGACGGCCACGGCGGCCGCCGTCGAAGTCGTCGTCGTCCTGCGGGCCCACGTTGCGGTCCTGACGGCCGCCGCCCTGCTGCTGGCCCTGACCACCCTGGCCCTGGCCCTGCTGCTGACGGTCCTGGCGGTCCTGACGGCCGCCCTGGCCGCCCTGCTGCTGCTCGTCGCCCTTGCCGCGGCGGTCGCGGTCACGGCCGCGCTCGCGGCGGTCGCGACGGCCACGGGTCTCGCCGTCACCGGCATCGGACTTGGGCTCGCCCTGCTGCGCGGGCGTCTCGGCCTTCGTCTCGGTCTTCGCCTCGGCGACGATCGTCTCGGCACCGCCCGCGGCCGGGCTGCCCGCCTCGGCGGTGGCACGCCGGCGACGGCGCTCGGTGGGGGCGTCGTCCCCGCCACGCTCGGCCTCGCTCGCGCGCGAGCCGGCCGGCTGGCCCGGAATCTCGATCTGCTGCTGGGCCACGGCCTTCTCGGCGGGAGCCTCGGCGGGCTGCTCCGCCTTCTTCTCGGCGGCGTCGTCGCCCGTACGGGCCTTGGAGGTGGCCCGGCGCTTCGGCTTGGTCTCGGCGGCCGCCTCGGCCTTGGCGGGGGCTCCGCCGCCGGCCTGGGCCTCCTTGATGACCTCGATCAGCTGGCTCTTGCGCATGCGCGCGGTGCCCCTGATGCCGAGGCCGGATGCGACCTGCTGAAGCTCGGCCAGCACCATGCCGTCGAGGCCGGTACCGCGGCGCCGCCGGGAGCCGGCACCGGAGGCAGGCGCGGAGGCGTCCGTGGCGGGCGCGGCAGCGGTCTCCTCGACACGTGCGCCCATCAGATCGGTGGTGTCGCTCACGAAGGGTCCTTCCCTGGAGCGGACGTCGGCCTGTCTGGCTCGGCGACCGGTTGTGCTGTCCGGCTTCGGTCCTTGCTGTGTGGACCGTGCCGGGGCGGTGGTCCGCCAAAGCGGCGGAGAGAATTTCTGGTGACGGCGCTTCCTCAGCCGTGGCACCCGGTGTCACGTTGGCGTGGTCGCACCTGTTCCGGAGCGTGCCCAGCGGCCCGCTCAGAGTCCGCGTACGGCGTACTGCCCAGGTACGTCATACAGAACGCTGAGTGGCTTGGGAGACTCCCGGAAGAATGTCTGTCCCCGACGGGGACGTGAAGCACCTCGCCATGGTGGGGTCGGGTGCAGACTTGAGGTTAACACTACCGGATCCAACAAACATTCCCCCTCTCCAAATCCGGCAATCGCACGCGGTCAGATGTCACTGGGCGTCGCAAGCGGCAGCACACTCGCCCCTCGCGCGTCGAGGTCCAGCCTGTTGGCGGCCCACTCCGGGCCCGCCAGGGCCTGCACCTTCTCGGCGCTGTCGGCGTCCGCCAGGGCCATCACGGTCGGCCCGGCGCCCGAGATCACGGCCGGGATCCCGTCGGCGCGCAGCCGTTCCACCAGGGCGGCGCTCTCCGGCATGGCCGGGGCGCGGTACTCCTGGTGCAGCCGGTCCTCGGTGGCGGGCAGCAGCAGCTCGGGGCGCCGGGTGAGGGCCTCGACGAGCAGCGCGGCACGGCCCGCGTTGGCGGCTGCATCGACGTGCGGCACGGAGCGCGGAAGCAGTCCGCGCGCGGTCTCCGTGAGCACCGGCTTTCCGGGCACGAAAACCACCGGAACGATGGAATCGGCGGGCTCCATCCTGATCGCCCGGGCGGCGCCGGACTCCATCCAGGAGAGCGTGAAACCGCCGAGCAGGCAGGCCGCGACGTTGTCGGGGTGACCCTCGATCTCGGTGGCCAGCTCCAGGAGCGCGGCGTCGTCGAGCCTGGCCTCGCCGCCTATGGTCACCGCGCGCGCGGCGACGATGCCGGCGCAGATGGCGGCGGAGGAGGAACCGAGGCCACGGCCGTGCGGGATGCGGTTGGCGCACACGATCTCCAGGCCGCGGGGCTGTCCGCCCAGCAGGTCGAAGGCGGTGCGCAGGGAACGTACGAGGAGGTGACTCTCGTCACGTGGCAGCGTCTCGCTGCCCTCACCCGCGATGTCGATGTGCAGCCCGGAGTCGGCCACCCGGACGACGACGTCGTCGTAGAGCCCCAGTGCGAGACCCAGGGCGTCGAAGCCCGGGCCGATGTTGGCGCTGGTGGCGGGGGTGCGCACCCGGACGGCGGCGGCGCGGAACGCTGGACCGGCCATCGCTCGATGACTCTCCTTGAGCTGCGTGATGGTCGAATGACATTCGATAGGTACGTGAGGAACCTCGGGCCGTGGAGACGGCGCGGCACCGCGCCATATGCGCAGGCATATGCAGCGGGCGGGTTCGGTACAGCCTATCGAAGGAAGGTTCTGTGGCGACATAGGGCGCACAGGAGGCGCACGATGCGTGTCGTAAGCCCCCTGTGCCCCCTTCGTAGGGAGTCCCCTCGTCAGGACGCCACAGGCTCTTCTCCGGTTGCCCGGCCGGGGTCGGTCGAGTGTGCCGACTGGGTCGAGTGGCTCTCAAGCACTCCTCGAGTACCCCTTGAGCGGTTCTCTAGGCGAGGCCGAGACGCTCCGCCGCGGCGGCCGCGTCGACCGGCACGGTGACCGGCTGCGGGGCGCCGGCGACGGCCCAGTCGGGGTCCTTCAGGCCGTTGCCCGTGACCGTGCAGACGATGCGCTGGCCCGGGTCCACCCTGCCCTGCTCGGCGGCCTTCAGCAGACCGGCGACGGAGGCGGCGGAGGCGGGCTCCACGAAGACGCCCTCCTGCGCGGCCAACAGCCGGTAGGCGCGCAGGATCTCACGGTCCGTCACCTCGTCGATGAGGCCCTCGGACTCGTCGCGCGCGGCGAGCGCGAACTGCCACGAGGCGGGGTTGCCGATCCGGATCGCGGTGGCGATGGTCGAGGGGTCCTTGACGATCTCGCCGCGCACGATCGGGGCGCTGCCGGAGGCCTGGAAGCCCCACATCCGGGGGGTCTTCGAGGAGATGCCGTCACCGGCGTACTCCTTGTAACCCTTCCAGTACGCGGTGATGTTGCCCGCGTTGCCGACCGGCAGGACGTGGATGTCGGGCGCGTCCCCGAGCATGTCCACGATCTCGAAGGCGGCCGTCTTCTGCCCCTCGATGCGCACCGGGTTGACCGAATTGACCAGCGCCACCGGGTAGTTCTCGCTCAGGCTGCGGGCGAGGGTGAGGCAGTCGTCGAAGTTGCCGTCGACCTGGAGGATCTTCGCGCCGTGCACGAGGGCCTGGCCCATCTTGCCGAGCGCGATCTTCCCCCGCGGCACGAGCACGGCCGAGACCATGCCCGCGCGCACGGCGTACGCGGCGGCGGAGGCGGAGGTGTTGCCGGTGGAAGCGCAGATGACCGCCTGCGCGCCCTCCTCCTTGGCCTTGGAGATGGCCATGGTCATACCGCGGTCCTTGAAGGACCCGGTCGGGTTCGCGCCCTCCACCTTCAGGTGGACCTCGCAGCCCGTGCGCTCGGAGAGCACCTGCGCGGGCACGAGGGGCGTGCCGCCCTCACGGAGCGTCACGACCGGCGTGGTGTCGGAGACGGGCAGCCGGTCCCGGTACTCCTCGATGATTCCGCGCCACTGGTGGGTCATTGCTGGTTACTCTCCTTCAACCCGCATGATGCTGGCGACACCCCGCACGGTGTCGAGCTTGCGCAGCGCCTCGACGGTCCCGGACAGGGAGGCGTCGGAGGCCCGATGGGTGACGACGACGAGGGAGGCCTCGCCGTCCTTGCCGGTCTGCCGCACCGTATCGATGGACACCCCGTGCTCGGCGAACACGGTGGCAACCTGGGCGAGAACACCCGGTTTGTCGGCGACGTCGAGGCTGATGTGGTAGCGCGTGACGACATCGCCCATCGGGGAGACGGGCAGGGCGGCGTACGCCGACTCGCCGGGCCCCGTTGCCCCGCTGAGCCGGTTGCGGCAGACGGCGACCAGGTCGCCGAGGACCGCGGAGGCGGTCGGGGCGCCGCCGGCGCCGGGACCGTAGAACATCAGCTGTCCGCTCGCGTCGGACTCCACGAAGACGGCGTTGTACGCGCCGCGCACGGAGGCGAGCGGATGGGTCAGCGGGATCATCGCGGGGTGCACACGGGCGGTGACCGAGCCGCCGTCGCCGGCCCGCTCGCAGATGGCCAGCAGCTTGATGGTGCAGCCCATGTTCTTGGCGGAGGCGAAGTCGGCGGCGGTGACCTCGGTCATGCCCTCGCGGTAGACGTCGTCGAGACGCACCCGCGAGTGGAAGGCGATCCCAGCGAGGATGGCGGCCTTGGCGGCCGCGTCGAACCCTTCGACGTCGGCGGTCGGGTCGGCTTCCGCGTACCCGAGCGCGGTGGCCTCGTCGAGGGCCTCCTGGTAGCCGGCGCCCGTGGAGTCCATCTTGTCCAGGATGAAGTTGGTGGTGCCGTTGACGATGCCGAGCACCCGGTTGACCTTGTCGCCGGCGAGGGACTCGCGCAGCGGCCGGATCAGCGGGATGGCGCCGGCGACGGCGGCCTCGTAGTAGAGGTCCCTGCCGTGCTGGTCGGCGGCCGCGTGCAGGGCGGCGCCGTCCTGGGCGAGCAGCGCCTTGTTGGCGGAGACCACGGAGGCGCCGTGCTCGAAGGCGGTGGTGATGAGGGTGCGGGCGGGCTCGATCCCGCCGATGACCTCCACGACCACGTCGATGTCGCCGCGTTTGACGAGGGCGGTGGCGTCGGTGGTGACCAGGGCCGGGTCGATGCCCTCACGGACCTTGGAGGGCCGTCGTACCGCCACACCGGCCAGCTCGATCGGGGCGCCGATCCGCTGGGCGAGGTCGTCGGCGTGCGTCGTCATGATGCGCGCCACCTCTGAGCCGACAACACCACAGCCCAGCAGCGCCACCTTCAGCGGACGCGTACGCATCATCCGACCTCGTTTCCTCATACCGTCTACGGTTGGACCAGTCTCACTCACCGGACGGCGGTTTCTACCCTTCGTCCGGATCGTGAGACATCTATTTCATTCTGTGGGGCCGGAAGACAGAAGATCTTCCGTTCCCGTCGGTCGACGCCGTTGTGCCGAGGCCTCTACGTCGACGCCGGTCAGCCGACGTCGAGGCGCAGCAGGTCCTCCTCGGTCTCCCGCCGGACGATCACCCGGGACCCGCCGTCGCGGACGGCGACGACGGGCGGCCGGAGCACGTGGTTGTAGTTGCTCGCCATGGAACGGCAGTAGGCGCCGGTGGCCGGCACCGCGATGAGGTCACCGGGTGCCAGGTCACCGGGCAGGAACGCGTCCTTCACCACGATGTCGCCGCTCTCGCAGTGCTTGCCGACGACGCGGGCGAGCATCGGCGCGGCGTCGCTGGTCCGCGACACGAGAGCGACGCTGTACTCGGCGTCGTACAGCGCGGTCCGGATGTTGTCGGACATGCCGCCGTCGACGGAGACATAGGTGCGCAGCCCGTCGAGGGGCTTGATGGTGCCGACCTCGTAGAGGGTGAAGGCGGTGGGCCCGACGATGGCCCGTCCGGGCTCCACGGAGATCCGGGGCGTCCGCAGCTTGGCGGCCTCGCACTCCCGGGTCACGATCTCGGTGAGCGCCTTGGCGATCTCGTGCGGCTCACGGGGGTCGTCGTCACTGGTGTACGCGATCCCGAGCCCGCCGCCGAGGTCGATCTCGGGCAGCTCGACGCCGTGCTCGTCCCGGATGTCCTTGAGCAGCCCCACCACCCGGTGCGCGGCGACCTCGAACCCGGACATGTCGAAGATCTGCGACCCGATGTGCGAGTGGATCCCGATGACCTCGAGGCCGTCCAGCTGAAGCGCCCGTCGTACGGCCTCGGCGGCCTGACCGCCCGCCAGCGGAATCCCGAACTTCTGGTCCTCATGAGCCGTTGCGATGAACTCGTGCGTGTGGGCCTCGACACCGACGGTGATACGGATCTGCACCCGCTGCCGCTTGCCGAGTTCCCGCGCGATGTGGGCGACGCGGACGATCTCCTGGAAGGAGTCGAGCACGATCCGCCCCACCCCGGCCTCGATCGCCCGCGTGATCTCCTCCCCGGACTTGTTGTTGCCGTGGAAGGCGATCCGGTCGGCGGGCATCCCGGCGGACAGCGCGGTGGCCAGCTCGCCACCGGAGCACACGTCCAGGTTCAGCCCCTCCTCGTGCAGCCAGCGCACGACGGCGCGCGACAGGAACGCCTTGCCCGCGTAGAAGACGTCGGCGTCGTGCCCGAACGCGCTGCGCCAGGCCTGCGCCCGGGCGCGGAAGTCTGTCTCGTCGAGGATGTAGGCGGGGGTGCCGTGCTGTTCGGCGAGGGTCTTCACGTCGACACCGCCGACGGTGACGACCCCGTCGGCGTCACGGGTGACCGTCTGGGCCCACACCTTGTCGTCGAGCGCGTTGAGGTCGGTGGGCGGAGCTGCGTAGTGGCCCTCGGGCAGGACGTCGGCGTGCCGGGGCCCGGCGGGGTGTGCGGAACGGCTCATGGCTCTTCTGGCGCTCTCTTCAGAGGTGTTCGGGTGCGTCGATGCCGAGCAGGGACAGGCCACCGGCCAGCACCGTCCCGGCGGCTTCGGCGAGCGCGAGCCGGGCGCGGTGGGCGGCCGAGGGTTTCTCGTCGCCACGGGGCAGCACGGTCGCGAGGAACGGCAGGGCGGCATCGGCGACGGTGACCAGGTGCCGGGCGAGCCGGTCGGGGGCGCGGCGGGTGGCCGCGGCGGTGAGGACGCGGGGGTAGTCGGCGAGGGCGCTGACGAGGGCGGCGGGTGCATCGGGAAGGTCACCGGCTTCGGCGGCGAACCCGAGCCGGCCGGCGCCGCGTCCGGCGGCGCGCGAGCGGGCGTGTGCGTACCGCACCCGGAACAGCGGATTGCTCTCCCGCTGCACCAGATGGTCGGCGGTGATCCGCGGCCGGTCGTGCGCCGCGGGGTGCAGCAGGGCCCACTGGGCGGCGTCGGGCCCGAGCGGCGCGGGGTCCTCCGGCGCGGGTACGGGCCGCAGGGTGACGGGCTCGCCGTGCCCGACCTCGCCCCGGCCGCCCTGACTGGCGACGATCCGCACCAGCGCGTCGGCGACGACCTCGGCGCGCACGTCGTACGGCACCCGGAGCGCGACCACCTGGCCGACGAGGGCGTCGCCGTGGCCGTAGGCGGCCCCGAGGGCGCGGATCTCCGCGACGAGGGTGGCGGTCGGGGACGCGGCGGCGCTGAGGGAGATGTTGAGGAAGCCCGGCCCGGTGACGACGACGTCACCGACGCCGGCGCAGTCCGCGAGGTGGGGCAGCAGGATCTCGGCGACCCGCAGGGGGGGCTGCCCGGCCGGGCGGGCGAGCTGGAGTGCGACGTTGGTGGCGTAGTCCCCGCAGCCACCCGGCCCCGGCGGCGTCACCACGACCCGCTCCGGCACGGTCACGCTGAGCTCCCCCTCATCCACGGCACGACGCACCGCGCCCAGCACGGTACGGGAGAGCTCGACGGGGGTCACGGGACAAGCGTAGGGGAGGAGGGGGGTGGGTAGGCGAGCCGGTTGGGCGGGGGTCCGGGATGTGGACGATCCGCTTGCCTTGCCGACGGGGCCGGGCGTCCTGATGAGCCGGAGCACCTGAGCCCGGCCCGGGACACCGGAACCCTGTCCACGCCATGGCCGGGCCACCAGGATCACGGAAAGACGGGGTTGCCTCCGGCCCGCTCCCCGGAGTACTCGACGGCGCCGCCCTCTCCCCCGGGCCCCCCGGGCCCCCCGGACGCATGTTCCCGCCACCCCCTCCGACGTGCCACCAACTCCCGCACCACCCGCACGAGTTCGTCGGGCTCGAAGGGCTTGGCGAGAAAGGCATCGACGCCGACGCCGAGCCCGACCTCGACCTCGCTCTGGGTGCAGGCGCTGACGATGGCGAGGGGAAGGTCCCGCGTCCGCGGGTCGGCACGCAGCTGGGCGGCGGTGCGCAGCCCGTCCAGCCGGGGCATGACGACATCGAGGGTGATCACGTCGGGCCGCACCCGATGAACGACATCCAGACACTCGGCACCATCGGCCGCGGTCACGACCTCGAGACCCTCCAGTTCGAGATTGACCCTGATCAGCTGCCGGATGACCTTGTTGTCGTCCACAACGAGGACCCGGCCGGACGCCCCTGGCACAACTCGAGAGTAGGTCGGGACCGGCCACCGCGTCCGGCTTTTCCCGAGTTCCGCCCGCCGAGGAGCGCTCCCCCGGAAACCCGTTCCTGATCACCCCGACCGAGCTGGTAGTGTTCTACCCGTCGCCGCGAGCAACAGCTCAAGGCCAGACGCCCCCGTAGCTCAGGGGATAGAGCAACGGCCTCCGGAGCTGCCCATCGCTGCATGGTCGCGGGATTCGAGGGCACCACCGTCGTCCCCGACACGCTCAGGCGACTGATCGACCGGGGCCTCGGCGGTGTCATCCTCTTCACCCGCAACATCCGGGACGCGGAGCAGGTGCGCCGGCTCACCGACACCCTGCGCGCCCTCCGCCCCGACCTGCTGGTCGGCATCGACAACGAGGGCGGCGGCATCGGTCACCTGGTGACCGCGGGTGCTCCGGAGGTCCCCGGCAACTACGCGCTCGGCGTGGTCGACGACCCGGCCCTGACCGCGCGCTGCGCCGACGCGCTGGCCGGGCATCTGGCCGTGCTCGGCATCACCGCCTCGTACGCCCCCGTCGCGGACGTCCAGCGGCAGGCGGGCAACCCGATCGTGCGCACACGTGCCTTCGGTGACGACCCCGGGCGGGTCTCGCGGCACCTGCGCGCGTGGGTCGAGGCGGCCGAGGCACGGGGCATCGCCTCCTGCGCCAAGCACTTCCCCGGGCACGGGGGCACGCTCACCGACAGCCATCACGAACTGGCGGTCGACCCGCGGCCGTACGAGGAACTCGACCTCGCTCCCTTCCGGGCCGCGATCGCCGCGGGGGTGCCGATGCTGATGAGCGCGCACGTCGTGTTCCCCGCGCTCGACGAGAACCGTCCCGCGACGCTCAGTCGCCGTATCCTGAGCGACCTGCTCAGGTTCGAACTCGGCTTCGACGGCGTGCTCGTCAGCGACGCTCTGGAGATGAGGGCGATCGCCGACCGGTACGGGGAGGCGACGGGGGCGAGGATCGCGCTGGCCGCGGGGGCGGACCAGGTGATCGTGGCCGTGCCCGATCTCGGGGTCACGCTGCAGTGCCGGGACGCGGTGCTCGCGGCGCTGCACTCCGGGGCGCTGGCCGAGGGACGGGTGCGGGAGGCGGCGGAGCGGGTGCGGAAACTGTCCTCGCGGTATGCCGAGCCCTCCGCCGTGGTCGGTCCCTGGGACGCGCAGGCCGGACTGGAGGCCGCCCGACGGGCCGTGGGCGGGCAGGGCGTGGCGGCCGGGGTGACCGGCGCGCATGTAGTCGACCTGTTTCCGGCGCCGCATCCCGCGTTGAACTGGGGTGGGGAGGATCTGCCGGCCGCGGTGCGGGAAGTCGATCCTTCGGCCACGGGGACCGCGGTGCCGGGGGAGCCGGCCGATCCGGGAGCGCTGGTCGAGGTGATCATGCGGCGGGCCGGGGAGAGGCCGTTGGTCGTCGCCACCAGCGATGCCGGGCTGTACCCGTGGCAGGTCCGCTTGAGCGAAGCGCTGACGGCCCGGCGGCCCGATGCGATACGCCTCGCCACAGGCCTGCCGGAACGAGACGCGGCGGTGTGTTCCTACGGGCGCGGGAAGGTCAATTTGCGGGCGCTGGCGGAGGTGCTGGTCGGAGCGCCGTGACGTTCGCTCGTCGGGGCGGGGGCGCGGAGACATTCCCCGCCGACCGGTGGGCCGCGCCCGCACGGCGGACGCCGCCGGGCACGTACCCACACCCCTGAAGGCATCCGGTCACGGCGCCCTCAGGACCTCCTTGATTCCCCTCGACGCCAGGTACGCCCCGTCGCTCGCCCGCTCGGCCGGCACCACCGCCGGCCGGACCCCCTGTCGGCGCAGGTCCATCCAGGTCTCGAAGTACGTGCCTCCGGGCCCCGACGTCGAGCGGGTGGACGGAGTGCAGTCCAGGGCAAGGGCTGTCTCCCGCTGCTCGGGAGTCCACGGTGCGGCCCGCAGCTCCGTGATCGTGGCCGCGAGGGAGTCCGCGATCGGCTTGGGGCGGCCCGCGGAGTCGAAGAGCCCCAGGGTGTACTCGAGCTCCGGGAAGTCGGCCAGGGAGCGGTCGACGTCGTGGGAGCACCACCAGGTCACCCCCCACAGGTTCGTGCAGCCGGCCGCGTTGAGGACCGTTTCGCGAGCGAACTCGGGAGCGTCGGCCGCCGGAATGTGGGGCTCCGGGGCGCCGGTCTCCTGCACCCAGACCGGGCGGCCGGGGTCGACGGCGTAGGCCTTGGCCAGTTCCGTGCCGTACTCGGCAAGGTGCTGGACCTGGAGGGAGCGCGGGCCGTAGCGGCGGGCGCAGTCGCCGGAGAACACCCAGGGGTGGACCGTGGTCACGTCGCCCTTGCGGGCCGACGCCTCGGGGGTGAAGGGGTGGTCGTCGCCGTACCAGGCCGCGTCGTACGCGGAGTGCGTGACCAGGCACCCCGTGCTCGGGCCCTCCGTGTTCAGGCCCCCCGGCGCACCCAGGCCCTCGCGGGCCGCCGCCAGCAGGGTGTCGAGGTAGTGGTCGACCTGTGCCACCGTCACCGGATTGTGCTCGACCAGGTTGTTGAGCTCGTTGCCGAGCTGGAGGCCGATGAGGTTCGGGCGGCCGGCCAGGGCGCCGCCCAGCGTACGCAGCAGTACCGTCTGGGCCTCGATCGCCTCCGGGTCGGTGAACACGTTCCGGTGGTGCCAGCTGCGGGTCCACTCCGGGTAGAAGTCGAAGCTCGACAGATGGCCCTGTACGCCGTCCACCAGGACGTCGAGTCCCTCCTCGGCGGCCAGGTCGACCAGCCGCATCAGCTGGTCCACGGCGGCGGTCCGGATCAGGGTGCGGTTGGGCTGGAGGAGCGGCCACAGGTGGAAGACCCGGACGTGGTCGAGACCGAGGCCGGCGATCTGGGCCAGATCCTCACGGGCCCGGACCGGATCGAAGTCCTGCCAGGAGTGGAACCAGCCGTGACGGGGCGTGTAGTTGACGCCGAAGCGGAGCGTGGAAATGGGACCCTCCCTGGGCCGGCTTCCGGAGTTCCTGTCCGGTTGTTCGCGTCTTGGTCTTGTTCTGCGCGAATGTATCAACCACCATAGTCAGCGATGGGCAATGATTTGAACCAGAACCTCGTCATCGGCCTCGACGCCGGTGGCACCCGCACCCGCGTCGTGCTCGCCGGCGCCGCCGACGGCGGTGTGCTGGCCGAGACCACGGCCGGACCGGGCAACGCCCTGACCGTGCCGCCACGGCAGCTCACCGAGTGTCTGGCCGAGGCGCTCGCCGGCGTGATGCCCGAGGGGGCCTGCGATCGGGTCGTCGCCGTGGCCGGCGGTTTCGCGGGTGCCACGGCGGCCGACGCGGACGATCCCGGGACCGCCCGGGCCCGCGGCGCCCTCACCGAGGCGCTGCGCCGGCTGGGCGTGCCCGAGGGCCCGGTCGGCATCTGGAGCGACATCGAGGCCGCCTTCGCCGCGGCTCCCGGCGCCCCTGCCGACGGTCTCGCCCTGGTCGCCGGTACCGGCGCGGTCGCCATGCGCATCGCCGGCCGGCAGGCCACGACCACGGTGGACGGCGACGGCTGGCTTCTCGGCGACGAGGTCAGCAGGTCGAGATCCGACACGTTCCGTCCATCGTCGAGGGCATCGCGGTCCACTATTTTCGAGTAAGGGGTTC
>NZ_JBEYFC010000130.1:0-20348 GCF_040634175.1 Streptomyces sp. NPDC007162 | reverse complement strand
CCGACCCGAAGCCCTACGTCTGGACGAAGACGGCGGACGAGATCCTCGAACGCCTCGCCAGTTATCTGAACAGAATTCCTGACTCAGAAGACTAGTGCCGCGGCACTAGGTGCCGATCGCGCGGCGGGGCAGCGGCGAGGAGTAGACGACGCTCGTCGTCACCGAGCCCAGGGTGCCGATTTTTCCGGAGATCTCCTCCAGGTGGCGCATCGAGCGGGCGGTGACCTTGATGACGAAGCAGTCGTCCCCCGTGACGTGGTGGGCCTCCAGGATCTCGGGGGTGGCGTCGACCAGGTCGTGGAACGGCTTGTAGTTGCCGTTGGGGTAGCGGAGGCGGACGAAGGCGAGGATCGGCAGGCCGAGGCGCTCCGGGTCCACCACCGCCGCGTAGCCACGGATCACGCCCGCCTCCTCGAGGCGGCGCACGCGTTCGGTCACCGCGCTCGGGGACATCGCGACGGCACGCGCCAGTTCGGCGAAGCCGGCCCGGCCCTCGCGCTGGAGGATGTCGAGGATGCGCCAGTCGGTGGCGTCCGGGGAAAACGCGGTCATGGCGGATGAATACCAAGGATTCCCCGGCCGGACAAGGTCCGGGCCGGGGATCACACCTTCAGGGCGGCCGGTCACCGGCCGTAGATTTCCGGTCATGGAGATCCGCCGCACCGGCGACCGCAGGGAAAGGCCCGACATGACCGAGACATACGCCACCGCCCCCAACCCCGTGCTGCGCGTCGCCCCGGCCGCCCCCGCCGACGCCGCCGCCCACTTCCGGGCGAGCCTCGCCCGGCACGCCGACGTCTCCGACGTGGCCGCAGCCCTCGGCGCCGACGGCGACCCCGGCTTCGTCGTGCTCGACTCCCGCTCCACCGCCTCCTGGGACCAGGGCCACATCCCGGGCGCCGTCCACCTGCCCACCGCGCTCATCCCCGAGCAGGCCGACCGGCTCCTCGACCGGGACGTGCCCGTGGTGACGTACTGCTGGGGTCCCGGCTGCAACGGCGCCACCCGTGCCGCCCTTGCCCTGTCCGAACTCGGCTACCGGGTCAAGGAGATGCTCGGCGGCTTCGAGTACTGGGTGCGTGAGGGCTTCGAGTTCGAGACCTGGCAGGGGCGCGAACGCCGGATGCCGGACCCGCTCACCGCGCCCGCCCAGCACGGCGACTGCGGTTGCTGATTCCCGAAGGCGAACCTGCGCGGTCGCTGTAAGTGTAGGTTCGGCCCATGACTCGTTATGCGGATCCAGGCGTGGTGGAGTGGGTGGAGTCGGGCGGCGGTCCGCTCGTGGCGGTCCCGGAGACGGTCCTGCCGTTCTGGGCCGGAGCGGACAGCGAGGATCTGGCCACCGATTACGACCGTGCCTGCGAGGTCGACGGCTTCGTCGGACTGCTCCCGGTCGGGGACAGCGCCGCCCTGGTCCTCGGCGACGAGCCCGCCTCGACGTCCTTCCTGCCGGACCACGGCACCTTCGTACGGTGGTCCGCCGCCAACTCCGAGGACGAACTCCTGGCCCAGGTCCCGGCCGCGCTGGACACCGCCGTCTGGGAGAAGGAACTGCACTGGCGGGTCCCCGGCCCCGTCGTCCTGTTCGACTCCGCCTGGCCGGGTGGCGAGGCCGAGGGCGGCGAGCACCTGCGCGTCCCGCTGGAGCCCGGCACCTACGTGGTGCGCGCCGCCTACACCAGACCTGGTCCCGAAACCTGGCTGGGACTCGTGCAGTTGCGCAAGGTAACCGACTGACCGGTGTCGAGCCGTCGGGCCGGCGGGGCTCCGAGGCAGCTGGGGATGCCGCTGCCGAAGCCGAGGTGCTGGATGTCCCGGCGGCCCGGGTCGAAGCGGTCGGGGTCCGTGAACCGGTGCGGGTCCCGGTTGCCCGCGCCCAGGACCAGCCGGATCCGCGAACCCTCTACCGCCGGTCCGTCGTCCCGGCGTCGGACCGCCGCCTCACCGCACTCCGGCACGGGAGCCCGTGGACCGGCGGAAGCTCTCCGCGACGATGTACACGCTGATCAGCAGCGACCAGGCCGGGAACACCAGCTCGGACCATGGCACGGCGAACGACACGAACAGCAGCACCACGGTGGCCAGCACGCCCAGCACCGTGAGCCAGCGGGGCAGGATGCCCAGCCGGTGCCCGATCACCGAGGTGGAACAGGTGAAGACGGCCGCCATCCGCATCGCGTACCCGGTCATCAGCGTGTACGCCAGATGCTGACCGAAGTCCCAGACGGGCCTGGAGGGTGAGGTGCCCGCCGGATGCGCGGTGTCGAACACCGCCGTGGCCGCCGCCGCTGCGCCGAACATGGTGGCCGTGAAGACCAGCCCGCTGCCGAGGAAGACGGTGGCCAGGAACCGGTCCTCGCCCTCGCCTACATGGGCGCGTACCGCGCCGGCGAACCACAGGAAGCAGATGCCCGCGAACGGCACCAGCAGGAGGGCCGCGTGCACGGCGCTGCGCTGGGCCGGATCCGGCCGCTGGGCCACGACCGCGTCGGCACCCTGCGGGATACCCATCCGGATCAGCACCATGGCGGCGGCGAGCAGCAGCGCGAAGACGATCCCGGCCACACCCGCCGACCGGGGGGTCTCCAACGGCTGCCGTCGGGGCTCGGAGATCTGCATGCGCGGCTCGCTTCCTGTGTCCGGTGGCCCCCGGCACCAGCAAGCCGGGTATGCCGGACCACCGCCACCGGAACACCCCCGAACGGCAGACACCTCCCCCCGGCGCGTCCTCACGTCGGCTTCCCGCGGTGGGCGGCCCGGCCGGCACGCGGGCCGGGCCGCCGCGGTCCGTCAGAGCCGGGACAGCTCTTCCACCAGGTCGTCCAGGCCCAGCGAACCCTGGGACAGGGCCGCCATGTGCCAGGCCTTCAGGTCGAAGGCGTCGCCCTGCCGCTCCCGGGCCTTCTCCCGGCCCAGCAGCCAGGCCCGCTCGCCCAGCTTGTAGCCGATGGCCTGGCCCGGCATCGACAGGTAGCGGGTCAGCTCGCTCACCACGAAGTCCGCGGGGCGGCTGCTGTGCGCGGCGAAGAACTCCTGCGCCAGGTCGGGAGTCCAGCGTTCCCCGGGATGGAAGGGGGAGTCGTCCGGGATCGTCAGCTCCAGGTGCATGCCGATGTCGATGATGACCCGCGCAGCGCGCATCATCTGGGCGTCCAGGTAGCCGAGCCGGCGCTCCGGGTCGGTGAGGAAGCCCAGCTCGTCCATCAGCCGCTCCGCGTACAGCGCCCAGCCCTCGGCGTTGGCGCTGACCATGCCGACGCTCGCCTGGTAGCGGGAGAGGTTCTCGGCGATGTGCTTCCACTGCGCCAGCTGGAGGTGGTGGCCGGGCACACCCTCGTGGTACCAGGTCGAGACCAGGTCGTAGACGGGGAACCGGGTCTGGCCCATCGTCGGCAGCCAGGTGATCCCGGGGCGGGAGAAGTCGTCCGACGGGGGCGTGTAGTACGGCGCCGCCGCGCTGCCGGGCGGCGCGATCCGGGACTCCACCCGTCGGACCCGCTCGGCCAGGTCGAAGTGGGTGCCGTCCAGCTTCTCGATGGCCTCGTCCATCACGGACTGCAGCCAGTCGCGCACCTCGTCGACGCCCTCGATGTGCGTGCCGTGCTCGTCCAGGTGCGCCAGCGCCTCCCAGGGCGTGGCCGCGCCGGGCAGGATCTTCTCCGCCTCGGTCTTCATCTCGCCGAGCAGCCGGTGGTACTCGGACCAGCCGTACGCGTACGCCTCGTCCAGATCGAGGTCCGTGCCGTTGAAGTAGCGGACCCAGCGGGCGTACCGCTCGCGGCCCACCACGTCCGGCGCGCCCTCGACCGCCGGCGCGTACACGTCCCGCATCCAGTCGCGCAGCGCCACGACCGCCCCGGTGGCGGTCCGGGCCGCCGCGTCCAGCTCGGCGCGCAGCGCCTCGGGTCCGGCTGCCGCGAACTGCTCGAACCAGCCCCTGCCGTCCCCCGTGTCGGCCCACTCGCCGAGCTGTCCGACGAAGGTGGCGGTGGCCCGCGGCCCGCCGTACAGCTTCCGGTCCAGGCCCAGTTCGAGGCACTGCCGATACCCTTCCAGCGCCGTCGGCACCGCGCGCAGCCGCTCGGCGACCGCCGCCCAGTCCTCCTCGGTGGCGACGGGCGTCACGCTGAACACCCCGCGCACCGAGTGCGCGATCGAGCTCAGGTTGCTGACGGAACGCAGGCTCTCGTCCGCCTCGTGCACGGCGAGGGACGCGGTGAGCCGTTCCCGCAGCAGACGGGCGCAACGACGCTCGATGTCACTGTCCGCGCCGGGCTGCCGCTCGGCCTCGTCGAGCCTGGCGAGCGTGGCGCGCTGGAGCTGGGCGAGCGCTTCGTCACCGGCCGGCGAGGTGTCGGGCAGCCGGCCCGAACTCTCCTTCACGCCGAGGAAGGTACCGGTGATCGGATCGAGGGCGATGAGCTCGTCGACGAAGGTGTCGGCGACCTGACGGGGCAGCGGGCTGTTCGTCTGTGACATGCGGTCCATCCTCGTACGACGGCCGCCGGGCGTCACCGGGTTTGAGCTGACGGCGTAGGCGGAAGCAGCGGTCCGCAGTCCCACCGCTGGAAGATCAGCCGGGTCTCCACCCGGGCCACCTCGCGACGGGACGTGAACTCGTCCAGGACCAGCCGCTGCAGGTCCGCCATGTCCGCCACGGCGACCTGGACCAGGTAGTCGTCGGGACCGGTCAGATGGAACACCGTCCGCGACTCCGGCAGCGCCCGGATCCGCTCCACGAACGGGCCCACCAACTCCCGCCGGTGCGGCCTGACCTGCACCGAGAGCAGCGCTTCGAGACCGCGCCCGAGTTTGGCCGGATCGAGTTCGAGCCGGTGCCCGAGGATCACCCCCGAGCGGCGCAGCCGCGCCACCCGGTCCAGGCAGGTCGACGGCGCCACGCCCACCTGGGCGGCGAGATCGCGGTAGGTGCTCCGGGCGTCGTTCTGAAGCAGCCGCAGCAGATGCAGGTCCACCGGATCCAGTACGACGGAATCGGCCATGTGCCGAACGTAGCACGGCGCTCGGAACGACCGGCCCGCCTGCTGTTCACCCTTCCGCCATGGACACAGCAAGCAGGGACACGGCAGGCAGGGACACAGCAGGCACGCACGACCAGCCGGCGTCCCGGCACGGCGGCCCCACCCGCGCCCGGCGCGCCCTGGCCACCGAGGCGGTGCACGCCGGCCGCGACGACCTCGCCCGACAGGGGTTGCACGCCCCGCCGATCGACCTGTCCACCACCTACCCGTCGTACGACAGCCGTGCCGAGGCCGCCCGCATCGACGCCTTCGCCACCGACGGCGCGGACCCCGCCGGGCCCCCGGTCTACGGGCGCCTGGGCAATCCGACGGTCGCCCGCTTCGAGACCGCCCTGGCCCGCCTCGAAGGCACCGCATCCGCGGTGGCCTTCGCCAGCGGCATGGCCGCCCTGTCCGCCGTCCTGCTCGCCCGCGCCTCCACGGGCCTGCGCCATGTCGTCGCCGTACGGCCCCTGTACGGTTGCAGCGACCACCTCCTCACCGCCGGTCTCCTCGGCACCGAGGTCACCTGGACCGACCCGGCCGGCATCACCGACGCGCTGCGTCCCGACACCGGCCTGGTCCTGGTCGAGTCCCCGGCCAACCCGACGCTGGCCGAACTGGACCTGCGCGCCGTCGCCCACGCCTGCGGCACGGTCCCGCTGCTCGCCGACAACACCTTCGCCACCCCCGTCCTGCAACGCCCCGCCGAACTGGGCGCACGGCTGGTGCTGCACAGCGCGACCAAGTACCTCGGTGGTCACGGAGACGTGCTGGCCGGGGTGGTCGCCTGCGACGAGGAGTTCGCCGGGCAGCTGCGGAAGACACGGTTCGCGACCGGAGGCGTGCTGCACCCGCTGGCCGGCTATCTGCTGCTGCGCGGCCTGTCCACCCTCCCGGTACGGGTCCGCGCCGCCTCCGCCAACGCCGCCGAACTCGCCCGTCGGCTCACCGCCGACCCCCGGGTGGCCCGCGTCCACTACCCGCGGCTCGGCGGCGCGATGATCGCGTTCGAGGTGCACGGCGACCCCCACGAGGTCGTCTCCCGGGTACGGCTGATCACCCCGGCCGTCAGCCTGGGCAGCGTGGACACCCTCATCCAGCACCCGGCGTCGATCAGTCACCGCATCGTGGCCACGGGCGACCGGCGCGAGGCCGGGGTGAGCGACGGACTGCTGCGCCTGTCGGTGGGCCTGGAGGACGTGGACGACCTGTGGTCCGACCTGGACCGGGCACTGGGACGGCGGTAGCGCGCCGTCAGGGGCGGCGGGGGGTGGCCCCCAGCCGAACGCTGGGGGCGGGACGGCGGTCCCCGACCCCTACGGCGCTTCGGTCCTCCCCGTCTCGCCCGCACCGGAGAGCCACCCCGCGACCCCCACCGCGTCCAGCCGAGCGGTGATGACCAGCGTCCCCTCCTCGATCTGGTAGTCGAGCGGCAGTCCCAGCGCCCGCATCGCCGCCACCATCCCGGTGTTGGACGCCTGCGTCACCGCGTACACGCTCTCGCAGCCCGCCTCGACCGCCATCCCCACCAGCCGGCTCAGCAACTCCCCGCCGATGCCCCGCCGCTGCCAGTCGTCCTCGACGAGCAGCGCCACCTCCGTCTCGTCCCCGTCCCACAGCAGGTGCCCGAGTCCCACGATGCGGCCCGACGCGGTCGACACGGCCAGCGTCCGGCCGAACCGCGGGCTGAGGAGGTGGTTCAGATAGCGGTCCGCGTCCCCGACGGGTCCGTGGTACCGCAGTCCCAGGGTCCGCGCCGAGCAACGCTCGTGCATCGCCCTGGCCGCCTCCAGGTCACCCGTGTCGGCCCGGCGCACGGTGATCGCGTTGCCCGCGGGCAGCGTGAGCACGTCCTGGCCGTGCGGGATCCGCGGTCCGAGCCGGGCGTCCAGCTCCACCAGCGCCCGCGCCCGCGCGAACTCGGTGGGTGTGAAGGGCAGATACGGCCGCTCCACGGTGATCACTCCGCCTTCCGGCGCACGCAGCCGCATCACGGTGTCCTCCAGCGCGCCCTCGACGGGAACCGTCTCGGGGCGCCGGGCCCCGCCCACCGGATGGGCGGGGAGCGAACGGATCGTGCACCGTCCCAACAACTGCCGGAGTGCCAGCGGAAGTTCCGCCGCGTCCAACGCGGTGCGGGTGGCCAGACCCAGCACCCGGGTCGGGGCGTCCACCAGATCGTGCGTGTCGGCCCGCTCGATCCAGGTGTCCGTGCCCCCGGCCAGCGCCAGTGCCCGGGTGATCTCACCCGCGGTCAGCTCACCGGGGCCCCGCAGCAGGAACTCGTCCACCGTGCCGTCGGCCAGCGGATGCGTCTGCAGGCTCAGGATGTCCACCCGGTGCGCGGCGAGCGCGGTGCACAGCGCGGCCAGCGAACCGGGTTCGTCCCGCACCGTGGTGCGCAACCGCCAGAGCGTGGCGGGCGCTTCCCCGGTCGCCGGGGCCTGCGCACCGGGCCCGGCCTGTCCCGTCGCGTCGACGGCCGGCCGGGCGCCGGTATCGGTATCCGTCACCGGCGGTGCGTGACCTGGGCGCCTCGCCCACCAGACGTGGAAGCCCGCGGTCGCCGCCAGCACCAGCGCCGAGATGACCAGCAGCGCCGGACCGCCGGGCCCGTGCCCCACCAGGTTGGCCACTCCGTCCGCGACCGCCACCGCCGTGAACAGCGCGGCCAGTTCGACGACGTCCCGTCGCCAGTGGTGCACGGGGCGTCCGTTCCTCGCGCGTGTCACATCAGACATGTCTCGATTCATGCAGCCACTGTGAAGGAAGGGTGTTGCGTGATCGCGAACGCTCTGTGACCGATCGGTAAAGCACGCTTATGTTCCTTTTGTTGATACTTTCACTACCGCTCAGGCGGCCACCGGTCCGCTCGGCGCACTCGGCGGCGATCGAGAGCAGCTCCCCGAGCCCGCGCGCCGAGCCGGAGGTGCCCCGCAGGAGTTCCCGTACCTCACCCGATTCGACCGGGATCCGCGGACCCGCGAGAAGCCGTGGCGCAACACCCTGCCGAGAAAGCGGCAGGGCCGCGCACCGGGGGATGACGCCGGAGCGCGGCCCTGCGAAGAGCCTACGGGAGTTACTGGCCGACCCGGCCCGGCTGCAGCGTCCGGGTGAACAGCACCGCGCCGTCGTGCTCGCGCAGGCGCACCGTCAGCTCGCCGGAGTCGCCGTCGATGTCGACCTCGCCGAAGAACTGGTACCCCTCGGCGGGTGACACGTTCGAGGCGGTCGGCGCCTTGACGAACACCCGGTCGGGGCCGAACGTGCCGTCCAGTGCGCTGGCCGGGAAGGCGCCGGCGTTCAGCGGGCCCGAGACGAACTCCCAGAACGGGGCGAAGTCCTTGAACGCGGCCCGCGACGGGTCGTAGTGCTGGGCCGAGGTGTGGTGGACGTCGGCCGTCAGCCACACCGTGCCGGTGATCCTGCGGTGCTTGATGTACCGCAGCAGCTCCGCGATCTGCAGTTCACGGCCGAGCGGGGCGCCCGGATCGCCCTGGGCGACGGCCTCGAAGTTCGGCCTGCCCTCGACCGGGTCGGGCACGACCAGGCCGAGCGGCATGTCGGCGGCGATGACCTTCCACACCGCCCGGGACCGGGACAGCTCCCGCTTCAGCCACTCCAGCTGCTCGGCGCCGAGGATGCCCTGCGGATCGGTCGTCTGGTCGTCGGGCGAGTTGGCGTCGCGGTAGGTCCGCATGTCCAGCACGAAGACGTCGAGGAGCGGGCCGTGGTGGTGGACCCGGTAGATCCGGCCGTCGGGGCGGCCGCTGATCGTGGAGATCGGGAAGTACTCGGAGAACGCCTGCCGCGAGCGCGCCGCCATGTCGTTCAGCCTGGTGCCGGCCGGGTAGGGGGTGCCGGTGCCGATGACCTCGCCCGGGTACCAGTTGTTGCGGACCTCGTGGTCGTCCCACTGGATGACGTTCGGCACCTGGGCGTTGAACCGGCGCAGCGCCTGGTCGAGCAGGTTGTAGCGGAAGTTGCCGCGGAAGTCGTCCAGGGTGATCGCGACGTGCGACTTCGCCTCGCTGGTGATGTTGCGGTAGAGGCTGCCGTCGGGCAGCGCCTGCGTCGCCGGGATCATGCCGTCGGCGTAGATGTTGTCACCGCTGCACAGGAAGAAGTCGGGGTCCAGCTTCGCCATCGCGTCGAAGATGCGGTAGCCGCCGATGGACTCGTTGATGCCCCAGCCCTGCCCGGCCAGGTCGCCGGACCACACGAACCGCACGCCCTGGCGACGGCGTGTGGACGCGGTACGGAAGGTGCCGGTGACCGGCTCGCCGGTGCGGCGCGGGTCGTCGGGGTCGGCGAGCAGCACGCGGTAGTGGATCTGCTCGCCGGACGGCAGGCCGTGCAGGCGGGTGGTGCCGGTGAAGTCGCTGCCCGCGCCGAGCAGCGGGCCGTGCCACCTGCGGGCGCCCCGGAACGACTCGGTGGGCGAGGTCTCCACGATCATGCGGGCCGGCCGGTCCGAACGGACCCACACCAGACCGGAGTCGGCCGTCACGTCGCCCGCCTGCACGCCCCAGTCGGCGCGGGGCCGCCCGGACAGTGCGAACGCCGGCGCCGAACCGAGCGCGGTGGGCAGGGTCAGAGCCGCCGACGCGGCGAGGGAGCCGCGCAGCACGCTGCGACGGCCGGGGAGCGAAAGGGACATGGAAAGGGCCTCCAGGACGGGATCCGGCCAATGTGCACAGCCACAACTACTGGTGCGCCGCAGCGCACACGGAAACCGCGGGTGAACACTGACCGGGCCCGGGACGGCACCCGTCGGGGGACCGCCGCCGCAACCGGCCGCCCGCCCACCCGTGCGGACACCCCCTGGTCGATCGAGGGGTGACCGACATCGAGGTCCGCGCGCGGCCGACGGCGGGCTGGTTGGAGGCGGTTGCCCGTGCCGCGGTGGCGGGCTGGTTCGAGGCGGTGGGCTGTTTCGAGGCGGTGGGCCTGTTCCGCGGGGCGGCTGGTCCGAAGCGGCGGCTCGATCCGCGGGGGTCTGGCTGTTCTGCGGTGTCGGCCCCTCCCGCGGAGGGGCTGGCTGTTCCGCGGTGGCGGTCCGTCAGCGGCTGCCGTCCAGGATGACCCGGGCGACCAGCGCGGGGTCGTCGTTCATCGGGCAGTGGCCGCAGCCGGGCAGCCGGATCAGCCGGGCCTTGGGGATGATCTGCTTGGCGCGGACGCCCTGGCGCCGCACCAGGAGCAGGTCCCGGGTGCCCCAGCCCACCGTCACCGGGACGCCGGGGATGTCGTCGGTGAACTGGACCGCGGAACCCGCCCGCAGGGTGTCGGCGAACCCGGTGGCCCGTGCGAGGGCGAGTGTCTCCGCGACCACGGCCTCGGGTGGACGGCGCGTCGGACGGGCGTAGATGGTGCTCGTCAGGGCCGTCCGCCCGGCGGCCGTCCGGGACAGCCGTTCGACGACCGGCAGCGGCAGGCGCTCCGCGATCCGCCGCATGGCGATGAGCACCCCGAAGGCGTAGCGCCGCTCGCCGTGCGACCAGAACCCGGCGGGGGAGAGCGCGGTGACGGACCGTACGAGCTTCTCGCGGCCCAGTTCCAGCGCCAGCAGCCCGCCGAGCGAGTTGCCCGCCACATGGGGCCGGTCCAGCTCCAGCGCCTCGAACAGGGCGCCCAGCACCGCGTTGGTCGTCGGCAGATCGTAGGTGAGGCCGTCGGGCAGGCCGGGGGAGGCGCCGAAGCCGGGCAGATCCACGGCGATCACGTCCCGCTCGGTCGCGAGAATGTCCACCACCGGGTCCCAGGCCTGCCGGTGATGCCCTATGCCGTGGATCAGGACCAGGGGTTCACCGCGGCCCGCGCGCGCGTAGGACACGGTCACGTCCTGCTGACCGTGCGGGGTCGCGACCTTGAAGGAGACGGTGGCGGACATGGAGGCTCCTCGTCTGGCGGGGCTGGCGGCTTCGTCGACTCCGGCGACACGGCTTCGGTGGACTCCGGGGCGGTGCCTTCGGTGAACTCCGTAGACAGCTTGTCAGCAATTCCTACCGGCGGGTAGTCCCCGGTGGGGTGTGTCGCGCCTTCGCGGTCGGTGGTCGGTGGTCGGTGTGCGGCGCCGGCCGCCGGTCATCCATGCCCTGGGGTCATTCTGGGCGGGGCGCCCGCCGGACGGTCCGATTCCACCTGGACAGGCGCGAACGTGTCGGATGGGATGGGGGCCGTGACCACCGACACCCGCACCGACGTCTTCGAGGAACACCGGCCTGTGCTCATGGGGGTCGCCTACCGCATGCTCGGACGGGTGGCCGACGCGGAGGACGTGGTCCAGGACGCCTGGCTGCGCTGGTCCGGCGGCGACCGCGGCGAGGTCCGCGAACCGCGCGGCTACCTGGTGCGCATCACCACCCGGCTCGCCATCGACCGGCTCCGCCAGATCCGGGCGCGCGGCGAGACCTATGTCGGCCCCTGGCTGCCCGAGCCGTACGTCACCGACTTCGGCAGCACCGCGCCCGACGCCGCGGACCGCGCCGAACTGGCCGACTCCGTCTCGCTCGCCGTCCTCGTCGTCCTCGAATCGCTGTCGCCCCTGGAACGCGCCGTGTTCGTCCTGCGCGAGGCCTTCGGCTACCCGCACGCCGAGATCGCCGCCATGCTCGACCGGGGCGAGGCCGCCGTGCGCCAGCTCGCCGGACGCGCCCGGCGCCACGTCGACGAGCGCCGGCCGCGCTACGAGGTCGACCCGGCGCAGCGCCGGGACCTGACCGAACGGTTCCTCGCCGCCGCGGCCGAGGGCGACCTGGAGGGGCTGATGTCCCTGCTGGCGCCGGACGTCCGCCTGGTGAGCGACGGCGGCGGCAAGGCGACGGCGGCGCTGCGTGTCATCGTCACCCCCGCAAAGGTGAGCCGGTTCGTGGTCGGCGTGGCCCACAAGGAGGGGGCGGGGCTGTCCTTCCGCCTCCTCGAGGTCAACGGCGGTCCGGCCGTGCTCCTGCTGGCCGGGGACAAGCCGGACAGCGTGGTCCAGCTGGACGTCGCCGACGGCCTGGTCCGGGCCGTGCACATCATCCGTAACCCTGACAAACTGCGGTCGGTCCCGCTCGGCTGAACCCACGTGCCACGCGGCTCCCCGCAGTGCGACGGGAGCTTTGCCGGCATGTCACGGGAACCGTCCCGCGCGAACGCCTCGTGAACGCTCCGCGGCGCCGTCGCTGTGCGTTGGCCCAGGGATCGAGGATTGGTATTGACCAAGGGTGTGCGCCGTCCTATGGTCGCAGATAAGTACAACAACCTTTAATAAACAAGGGCGCTAAAACGCCGCCGGACCACGGCGATTGCGGAGGACAGGGTGGGGACCACGCAGCTGGAAACGGTGCCGGAACCGAAGTACTGGCATCTCAGGACCGTGCTCAGTGAGGCACTCGACTCGGAGTTCTCGGTCGGCGAGATCCTGCCCAACGAGCGCGACCTCGCCGCCCGTTTCGGAGTGGCCCGCGCCACCCTGCGCCAGGCCCTCGAACAGCTCGAACTGGAAGGCCGCCTCCAGCGCCGCCGGGGCGTCGGTACGACCGTCGCGCCACCGCGCGTGGGCGTGGCGGTGGGCACCGACCAGCCCGCCTGGCCGGGCGCCGCCGACGATGCCTGGCAGCCCGTCGACTGCACCCTCGCGGTGCCGCCCGCCGCCGTCGCGGCGGCCCTGGCCGGCGGCGCGGACGAACCCGTGCACATCGTGCGGCGCTCCCGTGTCTCCCACGGCCAGCCCGTCGCCGCCGAGCTGCTCTACGTCCCGGCGCCCTCGGTCCCGGACCTGACGGCGATCGACGCGCCCGCCGGATCGGCACGCGCGCGTGCGGTCCTGCGCGAGCTGCAGCACCTGGAGCTGGACGGCCGGGACAGCGCCGTGGAACTCGGGTCCGCCCGCGCGGACGACGCCAAGGAGCTCGACCGCCTGCCCGGCGCCCCGGTCCTGGTCGTCACCACCCGCTTCCTCGCGGCCGGCCGTACCGCCGCGCTGTCCGTCGCCACCTACCGCGCGGACACCTGCCGGCTCACCTTCGGCGACTCCGGCGGGGTGGAGATCCACCACGGCCCCGAACGCCAGGCCTCCTAGCAACAGCTCCCGGAACGACCCGTCGCGCCCCGGAACCCTTCCGGGGCGCGAGGCGTTCCAGGGGACCCGCCTGCCCCGTCCCCCTGACGTTCAGCGTCGGGCGGTGACCGTGCCGTCGACTGCGAAGAGCTGTTCCTCCACGTGGTCCAGGGCGAGCCGCAGCGCGCCGGTCGCCACCGCCGCTTCACCGAGGACGGAGAGGGCCACCCTGGGCGGGCGCAGGCAGTAGCGGGCGAGTTCGCGGCGCAGCGGCTCCAGGACGCCGTCGAGCCCCGCCGCCCAGCCGCCGATCACCACCAGCTCCGGGTCGAGCGCCAGCACCAGCGCGGCCACGTCATGGACCAGCCGCTGGATGAACCGGTCGACGGCGGCCCGCGCCCGCGCGTCCCCCTCCCGGGCCAGCGCGAACACCTCGGCGACCGCCTGCTCGTCCAGAGGATGCAGCGGTTCGTCCGTGGTCGACAGCAGCGTCTCCGGGGTCACCTCCCGGCCCAGCAGATGCAGGGCCCCGATCTCCCCGGCCGCACCGCCGTAACCGCGGTGCAGCCGCCCGCCGATCAGCGAACCGGCGCCGGGACTGAGCCCGGCCAGCACCATCACCACGTCGTCGGACTCGGTGGCGGCGCCCTTCCAGTGCTCGGCCACGGCCGCCGCGTTGGCGTCGTTCTCGACCAGGACCGGGCACTTGAAGGACCGGCTCAGCCGCTCGCCGAGCCGCAGCCCCGTCCACTCGGGCAGCGCGGTGCCCAGCCGCACCCTGCCGTCCGCCTCGACGATCCCCGGCGTGCCGACCCCGACGGCGCGCAGCGAACTGCGCGGCACCCCGGCCCGGCGCAGCAACTCCGCAACGGCGGTGCGCAGCCGCTCCAGGCGCTCGTCCGCGTCGGCCGTCTCGTCGACGTCCTTGGCCTGGGCACCCAGCACCCGGCCGTCCAGGTCGGCGAGGAGCGCCGCGACGCGGTGCGGGCCGATCTCCAGGCCCAGCAGATGACCCGCCTCGGCCCGGAACCGGAACCGCCTGGCGGGCCGCCCCTGCCGCCGTGCGGCACCCTCCTCGGCGGCCTTCTCCACGACCAGACCGGCTTCGATCAACCCCTCGACCACGCCCTCCACCGTCGGCCGGGACAGCCCGGTCACCCGGGTGACCTCCGTGAGCGTCGCGCAGTCCGTGGCCCGCAGCGCGTGCAGCACCACCGCGGAATTGATCCTTCGCAACAGAGACGGATCACCGCCGGTCAGCCCCGCCAACGTCCGTCCTCCCAGCTAGCTCCGCGTGTTGGCCGGATCGTACTTCCCCGCCGCAGCCCCCGGCGAGTGCCCGGCGCCCCCGGCCTGTGAAAGACCGGCCCTCACCGGGGCGCGACGAACCCCGACCCGTACGCCGAGATCACCGCCTGAGTACGGTCCCGCACCCCGAGCTTCGCCGGCACGGCCCCCACATGCGACTTGATCGGTGTCGCCCCCCATGAACAGGTGCCCCGCGATCTCGGCGTCGACCAGCCCCTGCGCCACGAGCCGCAGCACCTCGCTCTCCCGCTCGGTCAACCCCGCGGGAGGTCAACGGTCGGCTGGTGGGTTCCGTCGTGGGGGTGGTTTGCCGGTTCGGTCCGGGGACTGTGCGGTGTGTCGTCGGGACACTGGTTCGCGGGGCGGCCGGGGGCGCCGCTGTGGAGGGTGGGAACACATGGTTGACAGCCGGATCCTGGTCGCGGTGCCGGAACATCCGCGGAGCGAGGGCGCCGCGCCCGAGCAGTTACGGAAGATCCGGGACGCGATCGAGGCGGGCGGCTTCGAAGTCCGCTGGGCGGTGACCGCCCAGGACGCGGACGCGGTGCTGCGCACCGAGGCCGGTCTGACGGCGGCGCTGGTGGCCTGGAACCTTCCGGGGGTCGCCGGTGACGGACCCGGCACCGCGCTCGCGGCGCCGTACGGCGCGCCCGCCCGGCCGGGCAGCGCCCTCGACGGAACCCCGGGCGGCGCCGTGCTGCGCCGGATCAGCCGTCGGTACCGGGACCTGCCGGTCTTCCTGGTGATGGCCGACGACCAGGCTTGGGACCTGCCGCTGTGGGTGTCCGAGTCGGTCGTGGGCTACGTCTGGCCGCTGGAGGACACCCCCGGTTTCATCGCGGGTCGTGTCACCGCCGCCGCCCGCGCCTACCGGGAGTCCGTACTGCCGCCGTTCTTCCGGGCGTTGCGCCGCTTCGACGACGCGCACGAGTACTCCTGGCACACACCGGCCCACTCCGGCGGTGTCGCCTTTCTCAAGTCGCCCGCGGGACGCGCCTTCCACGACTACTTCGGCGAGCGGCTGCTGCGCAGCGACCTGTCGATCTCGGTCGAGGAACTGGGCTCGCTGTTCGAGCACACCGGCCCGATCGGTGAGGCGGAGCGCAACGCGGCCCGGGTGTTCGGCTCCGACCTCACCTACTTCGTGCTGCACGGCGACTCTACGTGCAATCGCCTGGTCGGTCATTTCAGCGTCACCCGCGACGAGATCGCGTTGGTCGACCGCAACTGCCACAAGTCCGTCCTGCACGGCCTGGTCGTCTCGGGCGCCCGGCCGGTCTTCCTGGTCCCCACCCGCAACGGCTACGGCCTGGCGGGACCGCTGCCCCCGGCCGAGATCGCCGCGGACGCGGTGGCCGCCCGGATCGCCGCGCACCCGCTCACCGAGGGCGCCGTGTCCCCGCACCCGCAGTACGCGGTGTTCACCAACTCCACGTACGACGGTCTCAGTTACGACGCCGTACCCACCGCCCGCGCGTTCGCCGCCAGCACGCCCCGGCTGCACTTCGACGAGGCGTGGTTCGCGTACGCCCGCTTCCACCCGCTCTACGCCGGCCGGTACGGCATGTCGGTGGACGAGGAGTCCTTCCCCGGCCCGGACCGGCCCACCGTGTTCGCCACCCAGTCCACGCACAAACTGCTGGCGGCGCTGTCGCAGAGCGCCATGGTGCATGTGCGGCCGGCGCCGCGGGCGCCGGTGGAGCACGACCGGTTCAACGAGGCGCTGATGATGCACGGCACCACCTCGCCCCTCTACCCGATGATCGCCTCGCTCGACGTGGCGACCGCCATGATGGACGGCCCGCAGGGCGAGTGGCTGATCGACGAGGCGGTGACCGAGGCGATCCGCTTCCGCCAGGAGATGGTGCGTCTGCGTCGGCGGATCGAGAGTGCCGGGGACCGTCCGCCGTGGTTCTTCGGGGTGTGGCAGCCGGACACGGTCACCGACCCGGCGACCGGTGAACGTCTGCCGTTCGAACAGACACCGCCGGAGTTGCTGCGCACCGACCAGTCCTGCTGGCTGCTGGAGCCCGGCGCCGACTGGCACGGCTTCCCCGGGCTGACCGAAGGGCACTGCATGCTGGACCCGGTGAAGGTCACGCTGACCTGTCCGGGGATCGACGCCACCGGTGAGATGGCCGAGGAGGGCATCCCGGCGCGGGTGCTCACCGCCTATCTGGCCACCCGGAAGATCGTGGTGGAGAAGACCGACAGCTACACCACGCTGATCCTGTTCTCCATGGGCATCACCAAGGGCAAGTGGGGCACCCTGCTGGACGCCCTGACCGATTTCAAGGCCCTCTACGACGCCGAGGCCCCCTTGGAGCGCGTCCTGCCCGAGGTCGCCGCCGCGCACTCCCGCCGGTACGCGGGCCTGACCCTGCGCGGGCTGTGCCAGGAGATGCACGAGCAACTGCGCTCGGTGCGGCTGGTGGAGCTGCTGGACACGGCGTTCCAGCGGCTTCCGCAGCCCGTCGCGGCACCGCGGCACTGTTACGAGCGGCTGGTGCGCGGCGGCACCGAGCGGGTCCGGATCTCGGACGCGGCGGGCCGGGTGGCCGCCGCCATGGTGACGGTCACCCCGCCCGGCATCCCGGTCCTGATGCCCGGCGAGTCGACCGGCGCCCCCGACGGTCCGCTGCTGCGCTATCTCACCGCCCTGGAGTCCTTCGACCGCCGTTTCCCCGGCTTCCGCAGCGAGACCCACGGCGTCACCCTGGACGAGGACACGGGCGACTACCTGATCGAGTGCCTGTCGGCCGACGAGTCCTAGTGCTGTGCCGTCTCCCGCAGGCGCGCGAACTCCTCCGCCATCGTCGCCGCCGTCCAGTGGGCGTTCAGCCCGCTGGGGTTCGGCAGCACCCACACGCGTGTGTCCCCGATGGTCCGCTCCTGCGGGCCCACCCGGGCCCCGCGGTCGGCGAAGGCCGCACGGTAGGCCGTGACGCCCACCACCGCCAGCCAGCGCGGGCGGGTTCGCGCCACCTTCGCCGTCAGCAACTGCCCGCCCGCGACGTACTCCTCGGCCGTCAGCTCGTCGGCCCGCGCGGTGGCCCGCGCCACCACGTTCGTGATGCCGAGCCCGTACGACAGCAGCTCACCCTGTTCCGCGGGCTTCAGCAGCCGCGGGGTGAAACCGGAAAGGTGCAGCACCGGCCAGAAGCGGTTGCCGGGACGGGCGAAGTGGTGGCCGGTGGCCGCCGTCATCAGGCCCGGGTTGATGCCGCAGAACAGCACACGGAGACCGTCCGCGAGCACGTCCGGGACGAGCCGGTCGCGGGCGGCCTCCAGCTCCGCCGCCGTGAAGCGGGGGGAGCGGCCGGTCAGAGGATCGCTCCGGGGGCGTAACCCGCGGCCTCGGGGTGCTGCTTGACGATCTCCTCGATGCGGCCGACGACGACACCGACCTGGGCGGCTGCCGCGCCGGTGAAGGACAGCTGGTCCGCCATCAGGGCCGCCAGCTGCTCACGGTCGAGCGGCAGCCGTTCGTCGGCGGCCAGCTTGTCGAGCAGGTCGTTGCGCTCGGCGCCCTGCTCGCGCATCGCGAGTGCGGTGGCGACCGCGTTCTCCTTGATCGCCTCGTGGGCGACCTCGCGACCGACCCCCGCCCGCACCGCGCCCATCAGGACCTTGGTGGTGGCGAGGAACGGGAGGTAGCGGTCCAGCTCGCGCGCGATGACGGCGGGGAACGCCCCGAACTCGTCGAGGACCGTCAGGAAGGTCTCCAGGAGGCCGTCGAGCGCGAAGAAGGCGTCCGGCAGGGCCACCCGGCGCACCACCGAGCAGGACACGTCGCCCTCGTTCCACTGGTCGCCCGCCAGCTCGCCGGTCATCGAGGCGTAGCCGCGCAGGATCACCATCAGGCCGTTGACGCGCTCGCAGGACCGCGTGTTCATCTTGTGGGGCATCGCGGAGGAGCCGACCTGGCCCGGCTTGAAGCCCTCGGTGACCAGCTCGTGCCCGGCCATCAGCCGGATCGTCTTCGCCAGCGAGGAGGGGGCCGCCGCCAGCTGCACCAGCGCGGTCACGACCTCGTAGTCGAGGGAACGCGGGTAGACCTGGCCGACCGAGGTGAACGCCTGCGAGAAGCCCAGGTGCCGGGCGATCCGGTCCTCCAGCTCCGCCAGCTTCGCCGCGTCCCCGCCGAGCAGGTCCAGCATGTCCTGGGCGGTACCGACCGGGCCCTTGATGCCGCGCAGTGGGTAGCGGCCGAGCAGTTCCTCGACCCGGCCGTACGCCACGAGCAGTTCGTCGGCGGCGGTCGCGAAGCGCTTGCCGAGGGTGGTGGCCTGCGCGGCGACGTTGTGGGAGCGGCCGGCCATCACCAGTTCGGCGTACTCGCCGGCGAGCTTGCCCAGCCGCGCCAGAACGGCCACCGTGCGGTTGCGCACCAGCTCGAGCGAGAGCCGGATCTGCAGCTGCTCGACGTTCTCGGTGAGGTCCCGGGAGGTCATGCCCTTGTGCACGTGCTCGTGCCCGGCGAGGTCGTTGAACTCCTCGATCCGCGCCTTCACGTCGTGCCGGGTGACCTTCTCGCGCTCGGCGATCGAGGCCAGGTCCACGGTGTCGAGGACCCGCTCGTAGTCGGCGATCGCCGCGTCCGGCACCTCGATGCCGAGGTCCTTCTGGGCCCGCAGCACGGCGAGCCAGAGCTGCCGCTCCAGCTTCACCTTCTGCTCGGGCGACCAGAGCGTGGCGAGCTCGGCGGAGGCGTAGCGTCCGGCGAGGACGTTGGGGATGCGGGGCTTGGCGGCTGCGGCAGAGGTCACGTGTACGGATTCTACTGGTCGATTCGTGCAGGCCAGCGCCGCGGTCCTGGTCGTGCGAAGCTACGAGAGCCACGTCACGGCCGGGGCAGGTCGGCGAGTTCCGCCAGCACGTCCGCGTGGCACCGCTCCGGCGCGCACCAGCACGCCAGCGTCTTCCCGCGCAGTTCGGCCACCAGTTCCAGCAGTTCGGGCCGCTCCAGCAGACAGGCCCGGTACATCGCCATCACCTCGGCCCGGGTGCCGTCCCGCTTCCGCTTCGGGGTGTCGTAGGCGAAGGGGTTGCGGAGCGGATGGCCGGGCAGGTCCCAGCCGCCCATGGTCCAGCGGCGGCCGACGTAGACGACGTCCGAGGGAGCGTCCTGGAGCCGGGGGCCGAACTCGTGGATCCGGCCCCGGACATTGATCACCCGGGTGCGCACGGGACCGACGCTACGCCTCGTACGGCAGCAGCTCCGGCCGCTTCGGCGTGCGGCCGTCACCGGAGGAACGGCCGGAGAGCCTGCGGCCTATCCACGGCAGCAGGTGCTGCCGGGTGAAGCGGGCGTCCGCGACCCGGCGCGCGACCCAGCCGGGCGGCGCGGAGGCCGGCATCGGGGTGCGCCACTCGGTGTCCTCGGGGTCGTAGCCGAGGGTCTGCCAGACCGCCTCGGCGACCCTGCGGTGCCCCTCGGCCGTCAGGTGCAGGCGGTCCACGTCCCACAGCCGGGGGTCGGCCAGCGAGGGCGCACCGTACAGGTCGACCACGAGGGCGCCGTTGCGTTCGGCCAGTTCGTCCACGCAGGCGAACAGCTCCTCCATGCGCGGCCGGAACCGTTCGAGCACCGGGCCCTGGCGGCCGGGGCTGCGCATCAGCACCAGCTGTTCGCAGGCCGGCGCCAGCCGCTCCACCGCCTCGGTGAGCAGATCCCGGACCCGGCCCATGTCGCACTTGGGGCGGAGCGTGTCGTTGAGGCCGCCGACCAGGGTGATCACGTCGGGCCGCATCGCGACCGCCACGTCCACCTGCTCGGCGACGATCTGCCCGATCAGCTTGCCGCGCACGGCGAGGTTGGCGTAGCGGAAGCCGGGGTTCCGGGCGGCCATCCGGTTGGCGAGCACATCGGCCCGGCGGCTCCCCCGATCAAGCGGGGCTTCGCCCACGAGGTGCGGGCGGCCCAGCGCATCGACGGACGGTTCACCGTGCCGGTGATCGCGGCGGAC
>NZ_JBEYFC010000129.1:0-20369 GCF_040634175.1 Streptomyces sp. NPDC007162 | reverse complement strand
TCGGCGTCCTCTTCCCGCTGTGGATCATCGTCGTCACCAGCCTCTCCTCCGCCAAGTCCCGCCTGTCTTCGGCCGATTCGTGGGTCACCCGGGCGACGAAGGAAGCCGACAAGTACAAGGACGACCCGACCGGCAGCAAGTCGGACGCCGACAAGCCCGACGAGGGCAAGGTGCGGGCGGCCACCCGGGACGTGCAGAGCGCCAAGTCCGCGCACACCAGGGCCCAGTCGGACGTCACCACCGCCCAGAGCGCCCTCGACGCGGCGAAGAAGATGGCCGAGGACGCCCGGAAGATGCGTGACGACGCGGCCGGGGAGGCCAAGCGGAAGATCGACGAGGCCTCCGACGCCGGGATCCCGAACCGGCACTGGTGGCAGGACGTGGATCACTGGTTCGAGGACAACTGGGACACCATCGTCACCGTCTGCAAGGTCGTCGTCGCTGTCGTCGGGATCATCGCGATGATCATCGGCGGGCCGATCCTCGGCGCGATCGTCCTCGTCGCCGCGCTCGTCGTGCTCGCGGACACGCTCTACAAGTACTCAAAGGGGCAGGCATCACTGTGGGATGTGGCGTTCGCCGCGCTGGACTGCATACCCGGCGGCAAGGGCATCACCAGCCTCGGCAAACTCGCCAAGGGGCTGAAGGGGTTGCGGGGGCTGGGCAAGACCGGTCTCAAGGGTATGGCGCTCGGGGTGAAGGGGCTGGGCAGGAGCACGCGGGCGCTTGGTCGGCAAATGGAGAAACTCATTACCCGCGGGGATCCGATCGACCTAGCCACCGGGGAGATGGTCATGTCCGCGGCGGACGTCGCCCTGGACGGCGTACTCCCGCTCCTCCTGCAGCGCCACTACCGCACCGGAGCCCACAACGGCCGCCTCCTCGGACCGAGTTGGACGTCCACGCTCGACCAGCGCGTGATGCTCGACGAGACCGGGGTACGGCTCGCCGTCGACGACGGCATGGTGTTGCACTATCCGGTGCCGGAAGTCGACGTGCCCGTGCTGCCGGTGGAAGGCCCCGCCTGGCCGCTCAGCCTGGATCGTGACGATCCGAGCGGATACGCCGTCCACCGGCCCGAGACCGGGCAGACCCTGCGCTTCCGCCCGCTGCCCGAGCAGCCCGTCGGCGAGCTTCCGCTGGCGGAGGTCGCCGACCGCAACGGCAACACGATCCGCGTCGCCTACCGCGAGGACGGCACACCGCAGGAGATCCTCCACCACGGCGGCTACCGCATCGGGGTGACCTGCGACAGCGGCCGGATCACCGAACTCGCGCTGGACAGCCATCCCGAGCGGCCGACCCTGGTCCGTTACGGCTACGACGACCGGGGCAACCTCTCGGCCGTCCACAACTCCTTCGACCGGCCTCTGCGTTTCGCCTACGACGACGCCCGGCGCATCACACGCTGGGAGGACCGCAACGGCGTCTGGTACGGGTTTCAGTACGACGACTCCGGCCGGTGCGTGGCCGGACACGGCACGGACGGGTGCCTCTCCTACAGCTTCGCCTACGACGACGAGGCCCACCGCACGGTCGCCGTCGACTCGTTGGGCCATGCTACGTACTACCAGTTCAACGACGCCTATCAGCTGATCACCGAGACCGACGCCCTCGGCCACACCGTGACCCAGGAATGGGACCACCGGGACCGCCTGCTACGCCGCACGGACCAGCTCGGCCGGACGCTGCGCATGGAGTGGGACGGCTCGGGCCTGCTGACCGCCGTGCGGCTCCCCGACGGATCGGTGTCGAGAACCCGCTACAACGACCTCGGGCTCCCGGTGGAGATCACCGAGTACGACGGAGCGGTGCTGCGGCAGGACTGGGACGACCACGGCAACTGCACCTCGCTGACGACGGCCGACGGAGCGGTCACCCTCTTCACCCGTGAGCGGACGGGTGCCCTAGCCTCGCTGACCGACGCCGCAGGCGCGGTCCACACCTTTACCAACAACGCGGCGGGACAGCGGACCTCCGCCACCGACCCGCTCGGCGCCCGCTTCACGTACGGCTACGACGCCTTCGGCCGGTGCACCTCCGTAGCCGACCCGTTGGGCGGGACCACCCTGCGGACGTACTCCACGGAGGGGCACCTCACCTCCCGCACCGAACCGGACGGCAGCATGTGGCGGTGGTCGTACGACGGGGAGGGCAACCAGCTCACGCACACCGACCCGCTGGGGCGCACCACCCGCTTCAGCTACGGTCCTTTCGACCTGATCACCTCCCGCACCACGCCCGAGGGGGTTCGCCACACCTTCGTCCACGACACGGAACTGCGGCTTCTTCAAGTGACCGGGCCCCACGGACGGAGCTGGGACTACCGCTACGACGCCGTCGGCAACCTGGTCGGGGAGTCCGACTTCGACGGCCGTACCCTCGCCTACGCGTACGACGCCGCGGGTCAGCTCCTCAGCCGGACCAACGCCGTCGGCCAGCGTGCGGAGTTCACGTACGACGAGGCCGGCAACCAGATCAGCGCCACGTTGGACGGCAGTACCACCACCTACCAGCACGACCGCGCCGGCCGACTGCTCCACGCGGTGGCTCCGGAGGCCACTCTCTCCCGCAGCTACGACCGCGCGGGCCGCATCACCGCCGAGACCGTCGACGGGCGGACCCTGACCACGGCGTACGACGTCCTGGGCCACCAGGTCCGCCGGACAACCCCGAGTGGCACTGCCACGGTCTACACCTACGACGCGGCCGGGCAACGCACGAACCTGACCGCCGCCGGCCATGCCCTGGCCTTCGCCCATGACGGCCTGGGGCGTGAGACCACAAGGACGATGGGCCCGGCACTGACCCTCACCCACGCCTGGGACAGCGGCGACCGGCTCACCGAACAGCGGGCCACCTTTGAGGGCAGTCTGCAGCCGCTGACGCACCGGACCTACACCTACCGCCCCGACGGCCATGTGACCGCGCTCGACGACCGCGCCACCGGGCGCCGTACCTTCGACCTCGATCCGGCCGGACGTGTTCTCAAGGTGCGCACGGCGGAGTGGACGGAGTCCTACGCCTACGACGAGCACGGCAACCAGACCAGTGCCACCTGGCCCGACCGCTACTCGGCCGAGGAAGCGCGTGGCGCACGAACCCACCGGGGCGGTCGTGTCCTGCGCGCGGGTGGGATCCACTACGAATACGACGCGGCCGGACGTGTCGTCATGCGCCGCAGGACCCGGCTGTCCAGAAAGCCCGACATCTGGCGGTACAGCTGGGACGCGGACGACCGGCTCACCTCGGTCGTCACCCCGGACGGCACGGTCTGGCGTTATCTCCACGACCCGCTGGGCCGCCGTATCGCCAAGCAGCGGCTTACGGCCGACGGGCAGCGGGTCGCCGAAGAGACCCGCTTCACCTGGGACGGGCCACACCTCGTCGAGCAGACCACGGTCCAGGCCGACTCCGCCGAATCCACCACGCTCACCTGGGAGCGCGACGGTGTCCGGCCGCTGAGCCAGACGCACCGCACCAGCCCGGCCGACGCCCCGCAGAACGTGATCGACGAGCACTTCTACGCCATCGTCACCGATGTCGTCGGCACCCCGACCGAACTCCTCGCCGAGGACGGTGCCGTCGCCTGGCGCGCGGACACCACTCTGTGGGGTCTCACCGGGCGGGAGAACACTCACGCCGCGTCCACCCCGCTGCGCTTCCCGGGCCAGTACTTCGATCCCGAATCACAGCTCCACCACAACTTCTTCCGCTATTACGACCCGGTCACCGCCGCCTACGTCACCGCAGACCCGCTGGGGCTCGACGCCGGCCCGAATCCGCGTGCCTATGTGCCCAACCCGCTGTGCTGGCTCGACTACCTGGGCCTTCTCACCTGTGCCGAGAACGCGGACTTGCTTGCCAAGAACCTGGCGCGGGAAGGACGGGCGAAAAGCGCGGGCGAGGCGGCGGCGCACATCGTGCCGTCCGGCATGAAGCGCAACGGGGCGGCGGCGAGCCGGGCGCTCCTGGAGAAGTACGGCGTCGACATCAACGACGCGGCGAACGGCATACCGCTGGGCCATCCACGACCGCACAACTTCACCCACCGCAAGGCATTCCTGCAGCGTCTGAACACCCGGCTGGAGACCGTGGAACGGACGATGAAGGATGACGGATACGGTGCGCGAGCCATCCGCGGTGTGCTGCGCCGGGAACTGCGGTCCATCGGGCAGCAGGTCGAGAAGGAGCTGGCGGGCGGGCAGCCGGGACCGGGTGCGGTCTGGACGGGGCCATGATGGGGTCCGCCGACGCGACGACGAACACGGATGGTGACGCGATGTCTGACGTGCCGCAGCGGAGTCTGGCCGTCTACCGGCTCCTGCCGAGCCTGAGCGACTACGAGACGCTGCGTCTGGACGGTGCCGACCAGAGCAGGCTCATGCGGTGGCAGCGGAGCGGTGACGAAGCGGACCGGCCGACCGGGCTGCGTGCCGAATGGATGGACGACTCCGCGTCTAGGAGTGAGTTCCCCAGCGGCAGTCCCGGAGCGCCCGTGCTCAGCCGCCGTCTGGCCGAGGGGTTCGGGGACGAGCTGCTGTCGGCCGGGAGTCTGGTACCCGTCGAGATCCGCAATGGCAAGAGCGACGACTACGTCCTGTACCTCGTCGATCAGGTGGTCGACTGCCTCGATTTGCACAGGTCGTCCAAGCCGAAGCGGAACGGCGAGATCAAGAAGCCCGTGTACCGTCCCGAGGCACTGCCGACCCGGCTGCCTGCGTTCCGTCTGCCGCAGTTCCCTCGTGCCGTCCAGTGGAACGGTTGGGCCGTCGACCGGCTGCTCGACCTCACGGAGGACCAGATCGAGGCCCGTCTCACCTGGTCGGAGGAGCCCGCGACCAAGCCCCATCCCGACCCCTGGGGATTCTGACCGAAAGCGAGCCTCGGCAACGACGATGACGGGCCTGCCCGGCTGCGTCCGACGCGGAGCGTCAGCGCAGGGTCGGCACCCCGCCTCCGTCGGCCCGTGTGAGCGTGACCCCGGGCAGGCCGCGCAGTCGGCGTTCCGCCAGGGCCGTGAGGTGGTCGGCGGTCGGTGGGGCGGAGCCCAGGCCGATGGCGTAGCGGACCGGGTCCGCGGAGAAGGGGCGGGGCCAGGCATGGCAGTCGGGGACCGACGTCGAGAGGTCGGTGAGGAGGGCTCGCATTCTGCCCCGTACCCGGCCCTCGTCCGCGTCCGCGTCCGGGCCCACCGTCAGGACCGCCCAGGCCGCGTGGCGGCGGTGGAGCGGGGGAGGGGCGAGGAGTTCGGCCCGGGGGTAGGGGTCCGTGGTCGCGTCCAGCAACTCCCAGGCGCGGAACAGCTCCTGGGTCACCAGGTCGCGCATGCCCGCCGTCACTTGGTCGGTGCAGGGTCGGACAGGGGCGGAGGGCGTCGTGATGGTGAGGGGCAGGAGAGGCTGGGTGCGGTCGGCTGTCCGGCCCACCGGCTGCCGCCAGTCCCAGGCCGCCCACGTCGCGAAGAAGTGCCGAAGGAGATCGCCCGGTGCGAGGTCGCCGGCCTCGGCCGTGGTGCGGGCGGCCAGGACGGACCAGGCCAGGCCCGGCAGGCCGCCGAACGGTGCCGAGTCCAGGCCCCGGGCCTTCGCCCACGCCTTGACCTGCGTGGCCAGCCTGGCGAAGGCGACCCGGTGGCCGCCCACCGAGGCCGGCACCGCCTCGGCATCGCTCACCGCGCTGAGCGCGATCGCGGCCTCCTCGCCCAACCCGGTGCGGCGCGAGACCGCCTCCGCGGGGTCCGTCGAACCCGTGGTGACCACGACCAGGTCCACGTCCAGGCCGTCGATCCGCAGCCGCAGCCCGGGTACGCGGGCCCCGACCACCTCACGCACGTCCGTCGCCTCGGGGAGGGCGGCGGCCAACCGTGCCCGTACGGCGGAGAGTCCGACCGCGCCGGGCAGCACCGCCACCAGGTCCAGGTCGGCACCGGGCAGCGCGCAGCCCATCCGCCGGGAGCCGACGACATGGACGACGCCGTCGGGGAACGCCTGCTCGATGCGGCGGGTGGTCTCCTCGGCCACCCGCGTCAGGTCCCGGGCCACGCCCCGCGCGGCCTCCTCCACCCACCGCACCTCGCCCGTTCCCAGCGTCACCGTGGCCCGCACCCGCATCGGCTCGTCCCCGCGCCGCGAGAGCAGGGCCAGTTCGCCGACCCTGACCGGCATCGGGGCGAGCCGGGCCGCGCAGGCGTCGGCCAGGGCGTTCGGGTCGGTGGTGCGGCCCAGGCTGAGGTGAGGAGTGAACCCCGGACGACGTACCCCTCCTGCCGTACGGGATCCAGCCGAAGAGCGCGCAGCGCCCGCTCGTCGAACACGCCTCGCCACAGCACCCGGGGAACGGGCACGCCGAGCCCGCGCAGGAAGACCACCGTCCGGTCCCAGTCCAGGCAGCGGCCCTCGCCGTCCCACACCGAGAAGCCGTAGAAAAAGCTCTCCAGTGCGTCGTACGCGATCGAGTGCCGGGCGAACACGTTCTCCCCGCACACCCGCCACCCTTCCGGGATCGCGTGGCCGATCCGGGCCTGGAGCGCCTTGACCCAGGCGCGGGAGGGGTGATGGGCCGAATCCAGCGAACGGGCGTGCAGGCCATCGGCGTAAAGGGTGGTGTTCTCGCCGTCGAGCTTCTCGGTCACGACGACCTCGCGGCCGCGCAGACCGGACAGGTCGGTGACCCGGAGGTCGTCGGCGGTCGCGCCGGGCGACCAGGGCAGATGCCGGGTCCGTGGATAGTGCGTACGCATGGTGAACGTCCCCCGTGACAGCCGTCGTGCCTGCTCAGCGTAGGAGTGCGGGGTGGCGGCGGGCGAGCGGATTACGCTGCGGCCGGAACCGGCCGGGGCTGTCGGGAACGCCGCTGCGGAGGGTCCGGGTTTGATCTGCGTCACTCCGGGGGTATGCTCCCCGGCCCGATTGGCCAGCCCCCCGCCCCGTATGGCAGACTAGCGGGGTTGCTCGGTCGAGTGTTGATGCTGCGCGCCTCCCGCCGGGAGGACCGGAAGCGAGTCCCACAGTACTCGTCGTCCTAACTGCCACTACGGCAGCACTGGGGCGGACGTACGGGAATCTTTCGGGAAGTGTGGTGCGGCACCGGCCAGGCGCCCGGTGGGTCTTCACCCCCGGCTTGCGGTTCCGGAAGGGCCGTGTGCATTCCCCGCAGGGATGTTCGAACAAGGGGCATCTGTGTCAGCGGGAGCGCGACACGCCCGACCGCGTGGGTCGGAGAAGAAGGCGGAACGGAACCACCGGGTTCCAGAGCGTTGAACAGAGACAGGACTACTGAGTAGCCATGGCGGGACAGAAGATCCGCATCCGGCTCAAGGCCTACGACCACGAGGTCATCGACTCCTCGGCGAAGAAGATCGTCGAGACGGTGACCCGCACTGGTGCGTCGGTCGCGGGCCCGGTGCCGCTGCCCACTGAGAAGAACGTGTACTGCGTCATCAAGTCGCCGCACAAGTACAAGGACTCGCGCGAGCACTTCGAGATGCGCACCCACAAGCGCCTGATCGACATCCTCGACCCGACGCCCAAGACCGTTGACTCTCTGATGCGACTCGACCTCCCGGCCGGTGTCGACATCGAGATCAAGCTCTGAGGGTCGGTGATCTGAGAATGGCTAAGCAGATCAAGGGCATCCTGGGCGAGAAGCTCGGCATGACGCAGGTGTGGGACGAGAACAACCGTGTTGTTCCGGTCACCGTCGTCAAGGCCGGCCCCAACGTCGTCACCCAGGTCCGTACGAACGACGTCGACGGCTACGAGTCGGTCCAGATCGCCTTCGGCGAGATCGACCCGCGCAAGGTGAACAAGCCCCTCAAGGGCCACTTCGCGAAGGCCGACGTCACCCCTCGTCGCCACCTCGTCGAGATCCGGACGGCCGACGCCGCCGAGTACACGCTCGGCCAGGAAGTCACCGCCGAGGTCTTCGAGGCCGGCGTGAAGGTCGACGTCACCGGCAAGAGCAAGGGCAAGGGCTTCGCCGGTGTCATGAAGCGTCACAACTTCAAGGGCCTCGGCGCCGGCCACGGCACCCAGCGCAAGCACCGCTCGCCCGGTTCCATCGGTGGCTGCGCCACCCCGGGCCGCGTGTTCAAGGGCCTCCGCATGGCGGGTCGCATGGGCAACGAGCGTGTCACCACCCAGAACCTGACCGTCCACGCCGTTGACGCGGAGAAGGGTCTGCTGCTCATCAAGGGCGCGGTTCCCGGTCCGAACGGCGGCCTCGTCCTGGTCCGCACCGCGGCCAAGGGGGCCTGAGGTACCGATGAGCACTGTTGACATCCTTTCGCCTGCCGGCGAGAAGACCGGAACCGTCGAGCTCCCCGCGGAGATCTTCGGTGTGGAGAAGGTCAGCATCCCGCTGATCCACCAGGTCGTCGTCGCGCAGAACGCGGCTGCCCGCCAGGGCACGCACAAGACGAAGACCCGTGGCGAGGTCCGTGGTGGTGGCAAGAAGCCTTACCGCCAGAAGGGCACCGGCCGCGCCCGCCAGGGCTCGACCCGCGCGCCGCAGTTCGCCGGCGGTGGCGTCGTCCACGGCCCGCAGCCGCGTGACTACTCGCAGCGCACCCCGAAGAAGATGAAGGCTGCCGCTCTGCGTCACGCCCTCACCGACCGGGCGCGCCACAACCGCATCCACGTCGTCACCGGCGTGATCGAGGGCGAGAACCCCAGCACCAAGGCCGCTCGGACGCTGTTCGGCAAGATCTCGGAGCGCAAGAACCTGCTCCTGGTCGTCGACCGCGCCGACGAGGCCGCGTGGCTGTCCGCCCGCAACCTGCCCCAGGTCCACATCCTGGAGCCGGGCCAGCTGAACACGTACGACGTGATCGTCTCGGACGACGTGGTCTTCACCCAGACCGCCTTCGAGTCCTTCGTCGCCGGCCCGAAGGCCAACGACACCGAAGGGACCGAGGTCTGATGGCTACCCGTCACCCGAGCATCGCCTCGAAGGCCGCCAAGGCCGCCAAGGCCGCGCGCGTCGCGAAGGCGCGCCGCCACGAGGCCGAGGGCAAGAACACCGTCGAGACCCCGATCAGCAAGTCGTACACGGACCCCCGTGACGTGCTGCTGAAGCCGGTCGTCTCGGAGAAGAGCTACGCGCTCCTGGACGAGAACAAGTACACGTTCGTCGTCGCCCCGGGCGCCAACAAGACCCAGATCAAGCAGGCCGTCCAGGCGGTCTTCTCGGTCAAGGTCACCGGGGTCAACACCCTCAACCGCCAGGGCAAGCGCAAGCGCACCAAGACCGGTTTCGGTCAGCGCGCGGGCTCCAAGCGCGCGATCGTGACCCTCGCTGAGGGCGACCGTATCGACATCTTCGGCGGTCCGACCGCGTAAGCGGGTCGGATCGTCCGATATCGGACGAGGACTGAGAAATGGGAATCCGCAAGTACAAGCCGACTACGCCGGGCCGTCGTGGCGCCAGCGTCGCCGACTTCGTCGAGGTCACGCGGTCCACGCCGGAGAAGTCGCTGGTCCGCCCCCTGCACAGCAAGGGCGGCCGTAACAACGCCGGTCGTGTGACCGTTCGCCACCAGGGTGGCGGACACAAGCGCGCCTACCGAGTGATCGACTTCCGTCGTCACGACAAGGACGGCGTGCCGGCGAAGGTCGCGCACATCGAGTACGACCCCAACCGCACCGCGCGCATCGCGCTGCTGCACTACGCGGACGGCGAGAAGCGCTACATCCTCGCCCCGCGCAACCTGCAGCAGGGCGACACCGTGGAGAACGGTCCCGGGGCCGACATCAAGCCGGGCAACAACCTGGCCCTCCGCAACATCCCGGTCGGTACCACGATCCACGCGATCGAGCTCCGTCCCGGCGGTGGCGCCAAGTTCGCCCGTTCCGCGGGTGCCTCGGTGCAGCTGCTCGCCCGTGAGGGCGCCATGGCGACCCTCCGTATGCCGTCCGGCGAGATCCGCATGGTGGACGCGCGCTGCCGCGCCACCGTCGGTGAGGTCGGCAACGCCGAGCAGTCCAACATCAACTGGGGCAAGGCCGGCCGCAAGCGGTGGCTGGGCGTCCGCCCGACCGTCCGTGGTGTCGTGATGAACCCGGTCGACCACCCGCACGGTGGTGGTGAGGGCCGGACCTCCGGTGGTCGCCACCCTGTGTCCCCGTGGGGCAAGAAGGAAGGCCGTACTCGTTCGCCCAAGAAGGCGTCGAACAAGTACATCGTCCGCCGCCGCAAGACGAACAAGAAGCGCTAAGGACGGGTTGAGATGCCGCGTAGCTTGAAGAAGGGGCCCTTCGTCGACGACCACCTGATCAAGAAGGTGGATGTCCAGAACGAAGCCGGCACCAAGAACGTCATCAAGACCTGGTCCCGTCGCTCGATGATCGTCCCGGCCATGCTCGGCCACACGATCGCGGTGCACAACGGCAAGACCCACATCCCGGTGTTCGTCACCGAGTCGATGGTCGGCCACAAGCTCGGCGAGTTCTCGCCGACCCGCACCTTCCGCGGCCACGTCAAGGACGACCGGAAGTCGAAGCGCCGCTAGTAGCGGATCGCATTCAGACACGTAAGTAACTGAGAGGGACAACCATGGAAGCCAGGGCCCAGGCGCGGTACATCCGCGTTACGCCCATGAAGGCCCGCCGCGTGGTGGACCTTATCCGTGGCATGGATGCCACGGAGGCTCAGGCTGTTCTGCGATTCGCTCCGCAGGCAGCCTCCGTGCCGGTCGGCAAGGTGCTCGACAGCGCCATCGCCAACGCCGCGCACAACTACGACCACACCGACGCCGACAGCCTCTTCATCTCCGAGGCGTACGTCGACGAGGGCCCGACCCTGAAGCGGTTCCGTCCGCGCGCCCAGGGCCGTGCCTACCGGATCCGCAAGCGGACCAGCCACATCACCGTGGTCGTCAGCAGCAAGGAAGGAACCCGGTAATGGGCCAGAAGGTTAACCCGCATGGGTTCCGGCTCGGTGTCACCACGGACTTCAAGTCCCGGTGGTACGCCGACAAGCTGTACAAGGACTACGTCAAGGAAGACGTCGCCATCCGTCGGATGATGACGTCCGGCATGGAGCGCGCCGGTATCTCGAAGGTCGAGATCGAGCGCACCCGTGACCGTGTCCGCGTGGACATCCACACCGCGCGTCCGGGCATCGTCATCGGCCGCCGCGGCGCCGAGGCCGACCGCATCCGCGGTGACCTGGAGAAGCTGACCGGCAAGCAGGTCCAGCTGAACATCCTCGAGGTCAAGAACCCGGAGACCGACGCTCAGCTGGTGGCCCAGGCCGTCGCCGAGCAGCTCTCCTCCCGCGTCTCCTTCCGTCGGGCCATGCGCAAGAGCATGCAGTCCGCCATGAAGGCCGGCGCCAAGGGCATCAAGATCCAGTGCGGTGGCCGCCTCGGTGGCGCCGAGATGTCCCGCTCGGAGTTCTACCGCGAGGGCCGCGTGCCCCTGCACACGCTCCGTGCGAACGTGGACTACGGCTTCTTCGAGGCCAAGACGACCTTCGGCCGCATCGGTGTGAAGGTCTGGATCTACAAGGGCGACGTCAAGAACATCGCCGAGGTCCGCGCCGAGAACGCCGCAGCCCGTGCCGGCAACCGCCCGGCCCGTGGTGGCGGTGCTGCCGACCGCCCGGCCCGTGGTGGCCGCGGTGGCGAGCGGCGCGGTCGCAAGCCGCAGCAGGCTGCCGGCGCCGAGGCCCCCAAGGCCGAGGCCCCCGCCGCCGCTCCGGCTGAGAGCACCGGAACGGAGGCCTGACCGACATGCTGATCCCCCGTAGGGTCAAGCACCGCAAGCAGCACCACCCCGGACGCAGCGGCGCTGCCAAGGGTGGCACGACGGTTGCGTTCGGCGAGTACGGCATCCAGGCGCTCACCCCGGCGTACGTGACGAACCGTCAGATCGAGGCCGCTCGTATCGCCATGACGCGTCACATCAAGCGTGGTGGCAAGGTCTGGATCAACATCTACCCGGACCGTCCGCTCACCAAGAAGCCCGCCGAGACCCGCATGGGTTCCGGTAAGGGTTCTCCGGAGTGGTGGATCGCCAACGTCAAGCCCGGACGCGTCATGTTCGAGCTGTCGTACCCCAACGAGAAGATTGCGCGTGAGGCCCTCACTCGCGCAGCCCACAAGCTGCCGATGAAGTGCCGGATCGTCAAGCGCGAGGCAGGTGAAGCGTGATGTCGGCCGGTACCAAGGCGTCCGAGCTGCGCGAGCTGGGCAACGAGGAGCTTCTCGGCAAGCTCCGCGAGGCCAAGGAAGAGCTGTTCAACCTCCGCTTCCAGGCGGCGACCGGACAGCTTGAGAACCATGGCCGTCTGAAGGCGGTCCGCAAGGACATCGCGCGGATCTACACCCTGATGCGCGAGCGTGAGCTGGGCATCGAAACGGTGGAGAGCGCCTGATGAGCGAGAGCAACGTGAACGAGAACACCGAGGCGCGCGGCAGCTTCCGCAAGACCCGTGAGGGTCTCGTCGTCAGCGACAAGATGGACAAGACCGTCGTCGTCGCCGTCGAGGACCGCGTCAAGCACGCGCTGTACGGCAAGGTCATCCGCCGTACCAACAAGCTCAAGGCGCACGACGAGCAGAACGCCGCGGGCGTCGGCGACCGTGTCCTCCTCATGGAGACCCGGCCGCTGTCCGCGACGAAGCGCTGGCGCGTCGTCGAGATCCTCGAGAAGGCCAAGTAGGTAATTCCCGCAAGGGAATTACAAAATGTACGTTCCTGCGGGGCATTCCTCGCAGGACAGTTCCGCCAGGCTCGGGGCGGGTGAGCACTCACTCATCCGCCCCGGGAACCGGCAGACACACAGGAGATAGACGTGATCCAGCAGGAGTCGCGACTGCGCGTCGCCGACAACACTGGTGCGAAGGAGATCCTTTGCATCCGTGTGCTCGGTGGCTCCGGTCGCCGCTACGCGGGCATCGGTGACGTCATCGTCGCCACCGTCAAGGACGCGATCCCCGGCGGCAACGTGAAGAAGGGTGACGTCATCAAGGCGGTCATCGTTCGCACCGTCAAGGAGCGCCGCCGTCCGGACGGCTCGTACATCCGCTTCGACGAGAACGCCGCCGTCATTCTGAAGAACGACGGCGACCCTCGCGGCACCCGCATCTTCGGCCCGGTCGGGCGTGAGCTGCGCGAGAAGAAGTTCATGAAGATCATCTCGCTCGCGCCGGAGGTGCTGTAAGCATGAAGATCAAGAAGGGCGACCTGGTCCAGGTCATCACCGGCAAGGACAAGGGCAAGCAGGGCAAGGTCATCGCGGCCTTCCCCCGCGAGGACCGCGTCCTGGTCGAGGGTGTCAACCGGGTCAAGAAGCACACCAAGGCCGGCCCGACCGCTCGCGGTTCCCAGGCCGGCGGCATCGTCACCACCGAGGCGCCGATCCACGTCTCCAACGTCCAGCTGGTCGTGGAGAAGGACGGCAACAAGGTCGTCACGCGTGTCGGTTACCGCTTCGACGACGAAGGCAACAAGATCCGCGTTGCCAAGCGGACGGGTGAGGACATCTGATGACGACCACCACCACTCCGCGTCTGAAGCAGAAGTACCGCGAGGAGATCGCGGGCAAGATGCGTGACGAGTTCAAGTACGAGAACGTCATGCAGATTCCCGGCCTCGTCAAGATCGTGGTCAACATGGGTGTCGGCGACGCCGCCCGTGACTCGAAGCTGATCGAGGGCGCCATCCGCGACCTCACCACGATCACCGGTCAGAAGCCGCAGGTCACCAAGGCCCGCAAGTCCATCGCGCAGTTCAAGCTGCGTGAGGGCCAGCCGATCGGTGCCCACGTCACGCTCCGTGGCGACCGCATGTGGGAGTTCCTGGACCGCACCCTGTCGCTCGCGCTCCCGCGCATCCGCGACTTCCGTGGTCTGTCCCCCAAGCAGTTCGACGGCCGTGGCAACTACACCTTCGGTCTCACGGAGCAGGTCATGTTCCACGAGATCGACCAGGACAAGATCGACCGTACCCGGGGCATGGACATCACCGTGGTCACCACGGCGACCAACGACGCTGAGGGCCGCGCGCTCCTTCGTCACCTCGGCTTCCCGTTCAAGGAGGCGTGAGCGAGATGGCGAAGAAGGCTCTGATTGCCAAGGCTGCTCGCAAGCCCAAGTTCGGTGTGCGTGGCTACACGCGCTGCCAGCGCTGCGGCCGTCCGCACTCCGTGTACCGCAAGTTCGGCCTCTGCCGCGTGTGCCTTCGTGAGATGGCTCACCGTGGCGAGCTGCCGGGCGTGACCAAGAGCTCCTGGTAGTCCCAGCTTTTAGGGATTCCCGAAGCTCTCGGTAAGCAATGGGCGTGTCAGGCGCCCGCCCCTTCATGGCTTAGGCTTGGAGGGTTGGGCGCCTGACGGTCGCCTTTACGACTTACTACGCCGTAGGTCCACCGCACCGCACCCGCCTCGTCTCGGATCGAGGAGAGGGATGGGCACCTGGAAACCCCGGCGAGAGAGGCCGAAGGCCAATTCATGACCATGACTGATCCGATCGCGGACATGCTTACGCGTCTGCGGAACGCGAACTCGGCATACCACGACTCCGTGACGATGCCGGCGTCCAAGATCAAGTCTCACATCGCGGAGATCCTCCAGCAGGAGGGCTTCATCACGGGCTGGAAGGTCGAGGACGCCGAGGTCGGCAAGAACCTCGTCCTGGACCTGAAGTTCGGTCCCAACCGTGAGCGCTCCATCGCGGGGATCAAGCGCATCTCCAAGCCCGGTCTCCGGGTGTACGCGAAGTCCACCAACCTGCCGAAGGTGCTCGGCGGCCTGGGCGTGGCGATCATCTCCACGTCGCACGGGCTCCTCACCGACAAGCAGGCCGGCAAGAAGGGCGTGGGTGGGGAAGTCCTCGCCTACGTCTGGTAGCAGAAGGGAACGGAGGAAACAGCTATGTCGCGCATCGGCAAGCTCCCCATCGCGGTTCCCGCCGGCGTGGACGTCACCATCGACGGCCGCACGGTGAAGGTCAAGGGCCCCAAGGGCGAGCTGACCCACACCGTCGTGGCACCGATCGACATCGCCAAGGGCGAGGACGGCACTCTCGCGGTGACCCGCCCCAACGACGAGCGTCAGAGCAAGGCCCTGCACGGCCTGTCCCGCACGCTGGTGGCGAACATGATCACCGGCGTGACCCAGGGTTACGTGAAGAAGCTCGAGATCAGCGGTGTCGGTTACCGCGTGACCGCCAAGGGCTCGAACCTCGAGTTCGCGCTCGGTTACAGCCACCCGATCCTGGTCGAGGCCCCCGAGGGCATCACCTTCAAGGTCGAGGCTCCGACCCGTTTCTCGGTCGAGGGCATCGACAAGCAGAAGGTCGGCGAGGTCGCGGCCAACATCCGCAAGCTGCGCAAGCCCGACCCGTACAAGGCCAAGGGCGTCAAGTACGAGGGCGAAGTCATCCGCCGCAAGGTCGGAAAGGCGGGTAAGTAAGCCATGGCATACGGACAGAAGATCCTCAAGGGCGACGCCTACAAGCGCGCCGCGATCAAGCGCCGTCACATCCGGATCCGTAAGAACATTTCCGGTACGGCGGAGCGTCCCCGTCTGGTCGTTACCCGCTCGAACCGCCACATCGTGGCCCAGGTGATCGACGACATCAAGGGTCACACCCTGGCGTCGGCGTCCACGCTGGACACCTCGGTCCGTGGTGGCGAGGGTGACAAGTCCTCGCAGGCCAAGCAGGTCGGCGCCCTGGTCGCCGAGCGTGCCAAGGCCGCCGGTGTCGAGGCCGTGGTGTTCGACCGTGGTGGTAACCAGTACGCCGGGCGCATCGCCGCCCTGGCGGACGCCGCCCGCGAGGCCGGGCTCAAGTTCTGAGCCGCTTGTAGCTAGCGGAAAGAGAGAGGTAATCCAATGGCTGGACCCCAGCGCCGCGGTGGCGGTGCCGGTGGCGGCGAGCGGCGGGACCGGAAGGGCCGTGACGGCGGCGCTGCTGCCGCCGAGAAGACCGCGTACGTTGAGCGCGTCGTCGCGATCAACCGCGTCGCCAAGGTTGTGAAGGGTGGTCGTCGCTTCAGCTTCACCGCGCTGGTCGTGGTGGGCGACGGTGACGGCACCGTGGGTGTCGGTTACGGCAAGGCCAAGGAGGTGCCGGCCGCCATCGCCAAGGGCGTTGAGGAGGCCAAGAAGCACTTCTTCAAGGTCCCCCGTATCCAGGGCACCATCCCGCACCCGATCCAGGGTGAGAAGGCTGCCGGCGTCGTCCTGCTCAAGCCCGCGTCCCCCGGTACCGGTGTTATCGCCGGTGGTCCGGTGCGCGCCGTGCTCGAGTGCGCCGGTATCCACGACGTGCTGTCGAAGTCGCTCGGCTCCGACAACGCGATCAACATCGTGCACGCGACCGTGGCGGCCCTGAAGGGTCTGCAGCGTCCCGAGGAGATCGCGGCCCGCCGCGGTCTGCCCCTCGAGGACGTCGCCCCCGCCGCCCTGCTGCGTGCGCGTGCCGGGGCGGGTGTGTGATCATGGCGCAGCTCAAGATCACGCAGGTCAAGTCCTACATCGGCAGCAAGCAGAACCACCGTGACACCCTGCGTTCCCTTGGTCTCAAGGGCATCAACACGCAGGTCGTCAAGGAGGACCGCCCCGAGTTCCGCGGCATGGTGCACACCGTCCGCCACCTCGTGTCGGTCGAGGAGGTCGACTGATCATGGCGGAGCAGAACCCGCTCAAGATCCACAACCTCCGTCCCGCCCCGGGCGCCAAGACCGCCAAGACCCGTGTCGGTCGTGGTGAGGCGTCGAAGGGTAAGACGGCCGGTCGTGGTACCAAGGGTACGAAGGCCCGTTACCAGGTTCCGGAGCGCTTCGAGGGTGGCCAGATGCCCCTCCACATGCGTCTCCCGAAGCTGAAGGGCTTCAAGAACCCGTTCAAGACCGAGTACCAGGTCGTGAACCTCGACAAGCTGGCCGCGCTCTACCCCGAGGGTGGCGAGGTCACCGTCGAGGGTCTGGTGGCCAAGGGTGCCGTTCGCAAGAACGCGCTCGTCAAGGTCCTCGGCCAGGGTGAGGTCGCCGTGGCGCTGCAGGTGACGGTGGACGCCGTCTCCGGCTCCGCCAAGGAGAAGATCACCGCCGCCGGCGGCACCGTCACCGAGCTCGTCTGAGTCTTTCGGACGTCTCGATGACGTAAGCAACTCCCGACCGGGGATACCTCACAATGGGGTATCCCCGGTTGGTCGTTCCTAGGGGGGCAGTACGGCCGGTAAGGTGGCCAGCACTGTTCTTTTTCCCATTCGTCGAACCTCAAGACCGTCACCCTTGACGCAGTTGCGCGGGGGTCGCAGGAGGCACCGTGCTCACCGCGTTCGCCCGGGCGTTCAGGACGCCCGACCTGCGCAAGAAGCTGCTCTTCACGCTGGCCATCATCGTGGTCTACCGGGTCGGCACCCACATCCCGATCCCCGGCGTCAACTACAAAGCCGTCCAGACGTGTGTGAACGAGGCCTCCGGCAACCAGGGCCTGTTCGGTCTCGTCAACATGTTCAGCGGCGGCGCGCTGCTCCAGATCACGATCTTCGCGCTCGGCATCATGCCGTACATCACGGCCAGCATCATCCTTCAGCTGCTGACGGTGGTCATCCCGCGCCTGGAAGCCCTGAAGAAGGAGGGCCAGGCCGGTACGGCGAAGATCACCCAGTACACCCGTTACCTGACGGTGGCGCTCGCCATCCTGCAGGGCACCGGTCTCGTCGCCACCGCCCGCAGCGGCGCCCTCTTCAACGGCTGCACGGTCGCCTCCAGCATCGTCCCGGACCAGGCGATCTTCACGACCATCACGATGGTCATCTGCATGACCGCCGGTACGGCCGTCGTCATGTGGCTCGGCGAGCTGATCACCGACCGCGGCATCGGCAACGGCATGTCGATCCTGATGTTCATCTCGATCGCCGCCACCTTCCCGTCCGCGCTGTGGGCGATCAAGAAGCAGGGCACCCTGGCCGGCGGCTGGATCGAGTTCGGCACCGTGATCGCGGTCGGCCTGGTCATGGTCGCCCTGGTGGTCTTCGTCGAGCAGGCGCAGCGCCGGATCCCGGTCCAGTACGCGAAGCGCATGATCGGCCGTCGCTCCTACGGGGGTACCTCGACGTACATCCCGCTCAAGGTGAACCAGGCCGGTGTGATCCCGGTCATCTTCGCCTCGTCGCTGCTGTACATCCCCGCCCTGGTGGCGCAGTTCGCCGGCGGGAACTCGGGCTGGAAGCAGTGGATCACCACGAACCTGACCAAGGGTGACCACCCGATCTACATCACCCTGTACTTCTTGCTCATCGTTTTCTTCGCGTTCTTCTACGTCGCTATCTCCTTCAACCCCGAGGAAGTAGCCGACAACATGAAGAAGTATGGTGGCTTCATCCCGGGCATCCGGGCTGGCCGACCGACCGCTGAGTACCTGTCGTACGTGCTCAACCGGATCACCTGGCCGGGTTCGCTGTATCTGGGCCTGATCGCTCTCGTACCGACGATGGCGTTGGTTGGCTTTGGGGCAAGCCAGAACTTCCCGTTCGGTGGCACCAGCATCCTGATCATCGTGGGTGTGGGTCTCGAGACGGTGAAGCAGATCGAGAGCCAGCTCCAGCAGCGCAATTACGAAGGGTTCCTCCGCTGATGCGAATCGTCCTCGTCGGGCCGCCTGGCGCCGGTAAGGGAACGCAAGCCGTTCGCCTTGCCAAGGAGCTGACCATCCCGCACATCTCCACGGGCGACCTGTTCCGCGCCAACATCAGCCAGCAGACGGAGCTCGGGAAGCTCGCGAAGTCCTACATGGACGCAGGCAACCTCGTCCCCGACGAGGTCACCATCGCGATGGCCAAGGACCGCATGGAGCAGCCGGACGCGCAGCGCGGTTTCCTGCTGGACGGTTTCCCGCGCAACGTGTCGCAGGCCGAGGCGCTCGACGAGCTGCTGAAGAACGAGGGCATCAAGCTCGACGCGGTACTGGACCTGGAGGTCTCGGAGGACGAGGTCGTCAAGCGGATCGCGGGCCGCCGCATCTGCCGCAACGACTCGTCCCACGTCTTCCACGTCACGTACACCCCGCCGAAGACCGAGGGCGTCTGTGACGTCTGCGGCGGCGAGCTCTACCAGCGCGACGACGACTCCGAGGACACCGTCCGCACGCGGCTGGAGGTCTACCACACGCAGACCGAGCCCATCATCGACTACTACAAGGCGCAGGGGCTGGTCCGCACCATCTCCTCGCTGGGCCCGGTCGACGAGATCACGACGCGGGCGCTGCACGCGCTCAAGCGCGACGAGGACGACGAGAAGAAGTAGTTCCCCGGCGGTTCCGGCCGCGGTGCCCCCTCGGGTGCCGCGGCCGTACTGTTGTGTACGTATCCGGTTGACGTTGACGTGAGTGACGGAGAGCGCAGGCCACCCATGGTGCAGATCAAGAGCCCCGAGCAGATCGCCAAGATGCGGGCGGCGGGCCTGGTCGTCGCCGCCATCCACGCGGCGACGCGTACGGCGGCCGTCCCCGGCGCCAGCACGCGGGACCTGGACGAGGTGGCCCGCAAGGTCCTCGCCGAGCACGGCGCCAAGTCGAACTTCCTCGGGTACGGCGGCTTCCCCGCCACCATCTGCACGTCCGTCAACGACGTGGTCGTCCACGGCATCCCCTCCGAGGACGTCGTCCTCAAGGACGGCGACATCATCTCCATCGACTGCGGCGCGGTCGTCGACGGCTGGCACGGCGACGCCGCGTACACCGCGTTCGTGGGTTCCGGTCACGCGCCGGAGCTGATCGAGCTCTCCCGGGTGACCGAGGAGTCGATGTGGGCCGGCATCGCGGCGATGAAGCAGGGCAACCGCCTGGTGGACGTGTCGAGGGCGATCGAGACGTACATCCGCCGGCAGCCGAAGCCCGGCGGCGGCAAGTACGGGATCATCGAGGACTACGGCGGCCACGGCATCGGCACCGAGATGCACATGGACCCGCACCTGCTGAACTACGTGGACCGGCGGCGGGGCAAGGGGCCCAAGCTGGTGCCCGGGTTCTGCCTGGCCATCGAGCCGATGGTGTCGCTGGGGACGCCGCGTACGGAGGTCCTGTCGGACGACTGGACCGTGATCACCACGGACGGGACCTGGTCGTCGCACTGGGAGCACAGTGTGGCGCTGACCGAAGAGGGGCCGCTGGTGTTGACGGCTCCTGACGGGGGCAAGGCCAAGCTGGCCGAGCACGGGATCACGGCTGCGCCGGATCCGCTGGGCTGAGTGCGGTTCGAAGGTGCGGCCCCGGTGGGGGCTTGTCGCGCAGTTCCTCCCCCAGCCTTCGGCCGGGGGGACCCCAGCGCCCCTAACGCTTCTCGTAGGGGTCCGACGGCTCCCGGACCTTCTTGACCGTCTTCGCGTCCATGAGCGGGGGCCAGGCCGCCGTCGAGCC
>NZ_JBEYFC010000128.1:0-20370 GCF_040634175.1 Streptomyces sp. NPDC007162 | reverse complement strand
GGCGCATGGGCCCAGAGGTGTCTGCGTGCGGGCGCCAACCACATGTTGGTGACGCGCGGCGCGGTCTCCGTCGGTGCGCAGGATCCGGTCACCGCGCCCGGGCAGGCCGCAGTCTGGGGCCTCGGGCGGGTCGCCGCGCTGGAGCAACCCGCCGACTGGGGCGGCCTGATCGACCTGCCGGCCCAGCTCGACGCCCGCAGCGCCCGAGCGCTGGCCGCCGTGCTCTCGGACGCTGCCGGCGAGGACCAGATCGCCATCCGCCCGGCCGGCACGTTCGGCCGTCGGCTGACGCACGCCGCCGCGCCCGGCGGACCGGCGCCGTGGACGACCTCGGGCACCGCCCTCATCACGGGCGGCACCGGCGGCCTGGGCGCCCACGTCGCCCGCTGGATCACCGAGCGCGGCGCCGAGCATGTGGTCCTCGTCAGCCGGCGCGGCCCGGACGCGGACGGCGCGGATCTGCTGCGCCTCGAGTTGGAGACCGCCGGCGCCCGGGTCACCGTCGCGGCCTGTGACGTCACCGACCGCGACGCGCTTGCCCAAGTGGTCTCGGAGATTCCCGAGGAGTGGCCACTGCGCACAGTGGTGCACGCCGCCGGTGTCATGGGCGAGCCCACGCTCCTGACCGCGCTGACGCCCCGCCTGCTCCGCCGCCAGCTCGACCCGAAGGTCGACGGCGCCCGCCACCTCGACGAGCTCACGCGCGACCTCGAACTGGACGCCTTCGTGCTCTTCTCCTCCGGGGCGGGCGTCTGGGGCGGCGGTGGCCAGGGCGCCTACGCGGCCGCCAATGCCTTCCTGGACGGCCTGGCCGCCTGGCGCCGGAGTCACGGCCGCCCCGCGACGTCGGTGGCCTGGGGCTCCTGGGCCGAGGGCGGCATGCTGGCCGACGCCGAAAGCGAGCACCGTGAGCATTTGGGCCTGCTCGGCCTGGTCCCCATGCGTCCCCACCTGGCACTGGCCGCCCTGCAGCGCGTCCTGCACGACGACGAGACCGGTCTCGTGGTCACCGATCTGGACTGGGCCAGGTTTGCCCCGGTCTTCACGGCGGCCCGGCCGAGCCCGTTGCTGTCCGATCTTCCCGAGGCAGCGGTCGCTCTGGCGCAGCCGGACGCCGCGAGTACGGAGCGGCCGGCCCTACGGCTCGCCGGACTGTCCGCTGCCGAGCGTGAGGAGGCCCTGCTCACCCTGGTACGCGAGGCGGTCGCGGCGGTTCTCGGGCACGCGCCCGGGACGCAGGTCGACGACGAGCAGCCGTTCAAGGAGCTCGGCTTCGACTCGCTGACCGCGGTCGAGCTGCGCAACGTCCTGCAGACCAGGACGGGGGTCGGCCTCGCCGCCGGGGTGGTGTTCGACCACCCGGATCCGCGCAGCCTGGCCAAGGCCCTGGCCTCGGCTCTCCGGCCGGCGGACCACGCCGAGCCGCAGGAGGCGCAGCCCGACTACTTCGGTGAGCTCTTTCTTCAGGCCATGCGGACCGGCGAGCTGGCGCAGGCCCAGCAGCTCATGGCCAGCGCTGCGCAACTGCGCCTCAAGTACGGCGATCCGGCCGGACCGGAAGCCGTGCCCGAGATCGTGCGGCTGGGCCGGGGACAGCTGGGCCCGCAGCTGATCCTCGTGTGCCCGACCGTCATGACGACCGGGCCGCAGGTCTACAGCCGGCTCGCGGAGGAGCTGGACGCCGGACGACGGGTATCGGCGCTGGTGCCGCCCGGGTTCCACGGTGGCCAGGCGCTGCCCGCCACCCTGACGGTCCTGGTGCGCAGCCTGGCGGACGTGGTGCAGGCCGAGGTGGCGGACGGGGAGTTCGCGCTGGCCGGGCACTCCTCGGGCGGCGTGGTGGCGTACGAGGTGGCCAAGGAACTGGAGGCGCGCGGCCTGGCGCCGCGCGGGGTGGTGCTGATCGACTCGTACAGCTTCGACGGCGACGGCGGGCGGCCAGAGGAGCTGTTCCGCAGCGCGCTCAACGAGCGCTTCGTCGAGTATCTGCGCCTGACGGGCGGCGGCAACCTGTCCCAGCGCATCACCGCCCAGGTCTGGTGCCTCGAACTGCTGCGTGGCTGGCGGCCGGAGGGGCTCACCGCGCCCACCCTGTACGTACGCCCGGCGCAGCCCCTCGTGGAGCAGGAGAAGCCCGAATGGCGCGGCGACGTCCTCGCGGCGATGGGGCAGGTGGTCGAAGCGCCCGGCGACCACTTCACGATCATCGAGGGCGAGCACGTCGCCTCGACCGCGCACATTGTCGGCGACTGGCTGCGTGAGGCGCACGCACACTACTCGACCGAGGGATGGGGCGGTGGCCTCCGGACGGAAGAATGACCGGCATGCGATTGATCGTTGCTATCACCGGCGCCACCGGTGCCGCGCTGGGCGTCCGCCTGCTCCAGCGGCTGCGGGCGGTCGGCTCGGTCGAGACCCATCTCGTGCTGAGCCGGTGGTCGAGGCCCACGATCGAGCTGGAGACGCCATTCACCGTGGCGCAGGTACGCGACCTCGCCGACGTGAGCTACGGGTCGGCGGACCAGGCCGCCGCGATCTCGAGCGGTTCCTTCCGTGCGGCGGGAATGGTCGTGATCCCCTGCACCATGAAGACGCTCGCGGCGATTCGGGCCGGCTACGCGGACGACCTCGTCACCCGGGCGGCCGACGTGGTCATCAAGGAGCGGCGGCGTCTCGTGCTGGTGACGCGGGAGACGCCGCTGTCCCCGATCCACCTGGAGAACATGCTCGAGCTGGCCCGCATTGGCATCACGATCATGCCGCCGATGCCCGCCTACTACGCCCGCCCGCACGACCTCGACGACGTCGCGGACAACTTCGTCGGCCGGGTCCTCGACCAGTTCGGGCTGGAGACCGACGTCGTGCACCGCTGGGGTGGCCTGCACGTGAGTCCGTCCGGCATCCCGGTGCACAAGCTGACCGACGAGGGCTTCCTGAAGGGAACTGGTGAATGAAGCGACTCAAGGATCTCCGCGAATATCTGGCGGTGCTGGAGGCGCACCAGGACGTCCGGGAGATCGACGAGCCCGTGGACCCGCACCTGGAGGCCGGGGCGGCCGCCCGCTGGACGTACGAGAATCGCGGTCCGGCCCTGATGTTGAACGACCTGACCGGGACCGGCCGGTTCTGCCGGATCCTGGCCGCGCCCGCCGGGCTCAGCACCATCCCCGGGTCCCCGCTGGCGCGCGTCGCGCTCTCGCTCGGGCTGGACGCCTCCGCCACGGCGCACGAGATCGTGGACTCCCTGGCGGCCGCCCGTACCCGTGAGCCGGTCGCGCCGGTCGTCGTGGACTCGGCGCCGTGTCAGGACAACGTGCTGCTCGGCGACGACGCGAACCTCGACCGCTTCCCGGCGCCGCTGCTGCACGAGGGCGACGGCGGGCCTTATCTCAACACCTGGGGCACGATCATAGTCTCGACCCCCGACGGGTCGTTCACCAACTGGGCCATCGCCCGGGTGATGAAGATCGACGGCAAACGGATGACGGGTACGTTCATCCCGACGCAGCACCTCGGGCAGATCCGCAAGTTGTGGGACAACCTCGGGCAGCCGATGCCGTTCGCCATCGTCCAGGGCACCGAGCCGGGCATCCCGTTCGTCGCGAGCATGCCGTTGCCCGACGGGATTGCGGAGGTGGGCTTCCTGGGCGCGTACTTCGGCGAGCCGCTGGAGCTGGTCCGGGCGAAGACCGTCGACCTGCTGGTGCCCGCGAGTGCCGAGATCGTCATCGAGGGGCACGTCATGCCCGGGCGCACGGCGGTCGAGGGGCCTATGGGCGAGTACGCCGGCTACCAGCCGCGCCACACCAGCATGCAACCGGAGTACGTGGTCGACGCGATCACCTACCGCGACGACCCGATCTGGCCCATTTCGGTCGCCGGGGAGCCGGTCGACGAGACGCACACCGCGTGGGGCCTGGTCACGGCGGCCGAGGCGCTGGCCCTGCTGCGCGCCGCGAAGCTGCCTGTCGCCACGGCGTGGATGCCATTCGAGGCCGCCGCCCACTGGCTGATCGTGTGTCTTACCGAGGACTGGCGTGAGCGGATGCCCGGACTGAGCCGTGACGGCATCTGCTTGCGCATCTCGCAGGTCCTCGCCGCCACCCGGATCGAGGCCATGATGACCCGCGTCTTCGTGCTCGACGACGACGTCGACCCGTCGGACCAGACCGAGCTGGCCTGGGCCATCGCAACCCGGGTGAGTCCCGCACACGGTCGCTTGGTCCGTCACGGCATGATCAACCCGCTCGCGGGCTGCTACTCCGCCGAGGAGCGGCGGCTCGGCTACGGGCCCAAGGCCGTCCTCAACGGGCTCCTGCCGCCGATGGCCGAGCGCAGCCGGCGCAGCTCCTTCCGCCACACCTACCCCGAGCCGGTGCGGCAGCGGGTCATCGAGCTCCTTGCCTGACAGCCCTACTCACCTGTGAGGTCATCCATGGACGAGATCCGTCAGGCGATCGTGCACGGGGACTACGCGGCGGCGGCGAGCCAGCCGGTGCCGGAGTCCTACCGCGCCGTGACCGTGCATGCGGACGAGACCGACATGTTCGAGGACATGGCGCCGGCCGACCGTGACCCGCGCAAGTCCCTGCACGTCGACGAGGTGCCCACCCCAGAGCTGGGCCCGGGAGAGGCCCTGGTCGCGGTGATGGCGAGCGCCATCAACTACAACACCGTGTGGACCTCGATCTTCGAGCCGATCCCCACCTTCACCTTCCTGCGCCGCTACGGCCGGTCCAACCCGCTGGCCAAGCGGCACGACCTGCCCTACCACGTCGTCGGCTCGGACCTGTCGGGCGTGGTGCTGCGCACCGGCCCCGGCGTGCATGCCTGGCGGCCGGGGGACGAGGTGGTCGCGCACTGCCTCAGCGTCGAGCTGGAGGGCCCGGACGGCCACAACGACGCGATGCTCGACAGCGAGCAGCGGATCTGGGGCTTCGAGACCAACTTCGGCGGTCTGGCCGAGCTCGCCTTGGTCAAGTCGACCCAGCTCATGCCCAAGCCGGCCCACCTGACCTGGGAGGAGGCGGCCTCACCGGGGCTGGTCAACTCCACCGCCTATCGCCAACTCGTCTCCCGCAACGGCGCGGACCTGAAGCAAGGCGACACCGTGCTGATCTGGGGCGCTTCCGGCGGTCTCGGCTCGTACGCCACCCAGTACGCACTGAACGGCGGCGCCATCCCGGTGTGCGTCGTGTCCAGCCCGGACAAGGCGGAGGTGTGCCGGGCGATGGGCGCGGAGTATGTCATCGACCGCAGCGCGGACGGCTACCGCTTCTGGAAGGACGACCACACGCAGGACCCGAAGGAGTGGCGTCGCTTCGGCACCCGGATCCGCGAGCTGACCGGCGGCGACGACCCGGACATCGTATTCGAGCACCCGGGCCGGGAGACCTTCGGCGCCTCCGTCTACGTGGCCCGCCGCGGAGGCACGATCGTCACCTGCGCGTCGACCTCGGGCTATGAACACCAGTTCGACAATCGCTATCTGTGGATGAACCTCAAGCGCGTCATCGGGACGCACTTCGCTAACTACCGCGAGGCATGGGAAGCCAACCGGCTCGTCGCGAAGGCGCATATCCACCCGACGCTGTCCACGACATATCCGCTGGAGCAGACCGGCCACGCGGTCCTCGACCTGCACCGCAACGTGCATCAGGGCAAGGTGGGCGTCCGCGTGCTGGCCCCTGCGGAGGGTCTGGGCGTCCACGACCACGAGCTGCGGGAGCGGCACCTCAAGTCCATCAACCGGTTCCGCAGCACCCCCTAGCGAGAGGCCCGGTGCACGTCTTCGCCGATCGGTGTTCTCGGCACCGGCTCACGGCATCGGATCGCTCGCAGCTCGCTGCTCACCCGGCCGGGGCCCGGGCACTGGTGGTGGCGGCCGACATACACTCGCGGACCCTTGACATCGGCGGCCGGCGCACGGCGGCGTTGTTCAACGACGGGGCGGCCCGCTTCGTACGGCATCCTTCAGGTCGACCTGGTCAGCGACGGCGAGGCCCGGGACCTCATCGAGGTGGCCGCCGGGGGCAGCCGCGAGCCGGTGTCGCCGACCACCCGCGAGGCGGACGGGGCATTTCTTCCGGATGAACGATCAGGATTTCTGGCGCAGCACACCAGCTTGGTGCTGCCGGCGGATTCGGCGCCCGGCTGGCCCGGTGACGCGTGCCTGTCCGGACTGTCAGCCGATCCACTCCGGGCGGCTCGAGCCCCGCGGCACGAGGACCGTGCGGTAGCGGCCGGGCGTGGCGGACATGCGTACCTGCTCGGTGACGCCCTGGTAGTGCCCGAGGGGGGTCTCGGCGGTGAACAGCTCTGGGTCGTGGTAGGCGTGCTCGGGGCCGCGGCCGGCGGTGGCGTGGGCGTAGTCGCGGTCGAAGATGCCCAGTCCGAGGATCCACAGCGCGGTCCGGGTCAGCGACACGTGGACGCGGTAGCTGCCCCCGAGCACAGCCCGCCGGCACAGAGCCTCGATCGCCCCCGCGGCCATCAGCCACGCGACAATGTAGTCGTTGACCACGAGAATCGGCGGGAGAGCGGGTTCCGTACCCGTCCCGCCCAGGCCGCCCTCCAGGTGCATCATGCCGGTCAGGCTGCCCGCGCTCTGGTCGAAGCCGACGCGCCCGGCCCACGGCCCGACCGGCCCGTTGAGCGAGGCGGTGACGTGCACGATCCCGGGTCGTTCGGCCGCCGCCTGCTCCGCCGACAGTCCGATGCGGTCGAGGTGGCCGGGGCGGCGGTTGGCGTAGAAGACATCTGCTCCCGCCAGCAACCTGCGCAGGGTAGCCGCGTCGTCGGCCGCGCGAGGGTTCAGCGTGGTGGAACGCACGCCCACGTTCGCCGTGGCGTAGGTGACCGGGTGCTCCAGCTGCATGGGGTGCCACACGTTGAGCACGTCCGCGCCGTGCAGGGCGAGCGCCCGCCCGGCCCCGGCGCCGGCGATGACGTGGCCCATGCCCAGCGCCCGTACGCCGGTCAGCGGGTCCGGTACGCCGGGCGGCAGCGGCTCGGGTGCGGAGTCGCCGATGCGCTCCACGGTGACCAGCGGCAGGCGCGCCAGGTGGTCGCGGTAGTGCGGCTCCGCGAGCAGCTCGGCGGTGGTGCGCAGCATCGGCAGCACGCAACCGGCCTCGGCGGCCGCCTCCTCCAGTTCCCGGCCGGGCCAGCGGGCGACGGCGGCCCGTACGGCCGCCACGTCGTCCGGCACGCCGAGCAGCTTCTGGGCGGCGACCTTGATCTTCGGGTACGGGTTGAGTGGCATCACCCAGCGGTCGTCGGCCGTGCGGTAGAAGCCGAACGCGAAGGCCGCGCTGCCCGCGTTCGCAGGCGACCCGAGCAGGTGACCGTTGATCTTCTCCCAGCGTCCGTCGTAGAAGGGGCACAGGCGATGCGGGGTGACTCGCAGGTCGACCGCGATGTCCTGGCTCTGCCCGCCGCGCAGCCGCCACAGCTTGGCCACCGCCACCGCCTTGGTGGCCAGGGCGATCGCCGAGGCACCACCCAGGCGCAGCGTGCTGGGCACCACGGGATCCGCCCCGGCGAAGCCGATCCGCCCGCCGCTGTCCGCCGGGCTGATCCCGATCCCGGCCAGCACCTCGGTCAGCGCCGCGTGCGGGTCGAAGTCGTCGTGGGCTGCCGGGCTGGACACCGCGGCTGCGACCCGGCCGGTCAGATCCGTCTCGCTTTGTGTGCTCGTCACCGTGCCGTTCTCCGATTCAAGGGGTGGGAACACCCGGGTCCTCCAGCTGCAGCGAGGCGAGCGCGTCCCGGAGGCTGGCCCGGGACGTGATGTCCAGCTTGGGGAAGGCCCGGTAGAGATGGTTGGCCACGGTCCGGGGCGAGAGGAACAGCCGCTTGCCGATCTGCTTGTTCGTCAGCCCGTTGGCGGCGAGCCGGACGATCGCCAGCTCCTGCGGCGTCAGTGCGGCCGACTCGGCCGGCTCGGCGGCGGTGTCGCGGTCGCCGGCGGCGCGCAGCTCGGCCTTGGCCCGGGCCGCCCAGCGCAGCGCGCCGAGGTCATGGAACGAGTTGAGGGCGGTGCGCAGGTGACGCCGGGCCTCGTTGGTCGCCCGGACCCGGCGCAGGTGCTCGCCGTACGCGAGCTGGACGCGAGCGCGGTCGTAGGGCAGACGGTTGACGCCCGGCAAGGCGAGCGCGGTCTCGTAGTTCCGGGCGGCCTTGGCCCGGGGTGCCACCAGGGCCGCGCAGGCCGCCGTCTGCAGTGCCAGCCGGGGCGACAGCGACGCCATCTCCGACGCCTGCATCGCCCGGATGTGCCGCTCGGCCTCGCGGTGCCGCTCGGTGTGGACGGTGGCCAGGACGATGTCGAAGGACATCTGCATCTGCTCGATCGACGAGGACTTCGTCAGGTCGGGCAGGCCGGCCTCCGCCACGTACTGGTAGGCCGCCTCGAAATCGGCGGCGCCGAGGGCGTCGAGCATCCGTGCGTGCGCGGCGAGCAGCAGTACCACCCGCGCGTCACGAGGCACCGCCCAGGCGACCATCTCACGGGTCAGCGCCCGCGCACGCTCGGTGTCGCCGCGCAGCGCGGCGAGGATGGCAACGCTGCCTTCGGTGAGCCAGAAGAGGGCCCGCTGGCTGTTCCCCTCGCAGAGGCGGGCGATCTCCTCACTGAGTGTGTCCACGTCAGACCAGCGCCCATGCGTCAGAGCGTCGGCGCACAGGAAGTTGAGGGCCCGGATCGCGTGGGTCGTGGGCTGCAGGCCGTTCCGGCCGCTCTGCGCCACCCGCCACAGGGCGGCCCGCATCTCGCCCAGCCGGTCGACCGGGGCACACGCCTCGGCCAGCCGGATGATCCTGTTGTGGTCCTTGTCCGTCATCGCGGAGGCGATCTCCCGGTCGACGACCGCGAGCCGAGCGACGTCGGCTCGTGCGGGATCCGCGGCCGCCTGCCACACCGTGACCTCGAACGTGGTCAGATGCCGACGATATTCGTCGATCAGCCGCAGGAAGACATCCCACAGCTCGGGGCGGCCGCTGAGCCGGCAGACGCGCAGCAGCGTCCAGAACGCGGACTTGAGCAGGATGACGCTTTCCATCCGTTCCTCGCTGCGCGCCCGCAGGGCCGAGACCAGCAGGCCCGAGGCGGTGTCGGTGTCCCCCTCGCTGAGCAGGAACGTCTTGGCCGCCGTCACGATCGCCGGCAAGGTGTCGTCGAAGTCCGGGTCGCTCTCGCGGGCGTCCCGCAGCAGCTGGGACACGGCAGTGAGGTCACCCGTCGCGTCTACGCTTATCGCCGCCGCGTAGCCGAACCGGCGAGCCCGCTGCCGAGGGTCGGCGCTCAGGTCCGCGGCTCGCGTCATCAGCCGTACGGCGCTGACGACCGCCCCGCGGCTCATCGCCTTCAAGGCCGCGTCGTGCGCCAGCTTCGCGGTCGTGCTGTCCGTGGCGATGACGGACTGGGACAGGTGCCAGGCGTGCAGCTCAGGCCGGTCGGCGAGCGCCTGGGCCAGGCGGCGGTGCGCCTCGCGGCGCTCAGCGGGTGAGGCGAGCGCGACGACGGTCGCCCGGGCGAGCGGGCGCCGGAAGACGAGCCGGTTGCCTGTGTCGTCCACCCAGGCGAGCCGGGCCTCCTCGGCATCTCGGACGGCGGCTTCGAGCGTTTCCCCGGCTAACGCCTCGAGCGTGATGAGGTCCCCGGTCCCCTCGAGGGCGGCGGCGAGGAGCACGTCGCGGGCGCCGGCCGACAGCGACGACACCTGCGGGCGGTAGATCTCCTGCAGGCGCCCGGTCAGCGGCAGGACCGTCGGCAAGGCGGCGGCCACCTCGCGCTGCGTGCGGGTCAGCGGAAGGGGCAGCTCACGCAGGGCCAGCGGATTGCCTTCGGCCTCCGCCACGATCCGCCGGCGCACCCGCCCGGACAGGAGCGGGAAGTGCCGCTCCAGCAGGGCGTACGCGGCGTCCTCGTGCAGTGGTTCGAGCCGGTGCGTCGCCGGCCCGTGCCGCCCGGCCCCGGCATGCACCGTGCCGATCATCCGTGCTCCCGTGCCGCCCAGCCGGGCGGCGAGCATGCTCAGCGCCTGGTAGCTGGTGGGGTCCATCCGGTCCAGGTCGTCGGAGGCGATGAGCAGGCTGGTCGCACGCGTTTGGCGCAGAACGGCGCGGACCGTGCCGACCAGCATGGACAGTTTTACCCGCCCGCTGTCCTGGCAGTGCTGCACGGCGTTGGCGAAGCGTTTTTCCTGAGCCGGATCGCCCGCGACGACCTCGAGCAGCAGGCCCAGCAGGTCGGTCAGGCCGGAGCCGGCCGCGTGCCCGGCGGTGCCGGCCACGCGCAGCACGACCAGGCCGCGAGCCTGGGCACGGGCGATCCCGCACTCCAGCAGCGCGGTCTTCCCGATGCCGGTCGGGCCGGAGAAGATCAGGGCGCCGCCATGGCTCGCGCCGTTGCCGAGGAAAAGATCCACCATGCGCAGCGTATCGTCGCGGCCCAGCAGATCATTGTCGAAGTGACCGACGCCGGGCGATCCGGTCACTGAGCCGAACCCTCTCGATAACCGTGGGGAGATGCTGCCGCATTCGTGCAACGTTTCACGACCTCCAGATGAGCACCGGCTGATGCCACTAGGGAGGATCGTCGCCCACAGCCGGAGCTTGACGCAATGTCCTGACGTGCACTCCCTGCCGGGTACTCCAGGGCAACTCACGTGGACCGCAGAGGCCACCACGGTTGGTGCCGATCACAGGGTTGAGCTGCGGATATGCCGGATCGTCGGTGGCCGGTGCGAGCCTGTTGTCTCGACCCCCGTCGAACTCCTCCGGGTCTCGTCCTGCGTGATCACCCATGCCACGGGACGCTCGGGCCGACAACTACCAGGTTCGAGGATACCGGCCGCCGCCGCGGGCCGGTCACGATGTGCAGACGTGAGGAAAGCGGTGCCGCACAAAGGAGAAGAATGGTCGTGAAGAGCTCACCCGCGCATTTCCAGAAATGGGTGAGGACTTTCCAACCGGCCCCCGGCGGCACCGTCCGTCTGGTCTGCCTGCCGCACGCCGGCGGGTCCGCGAGCTTCTTCTTCCCCATGGCCAAGGCCTTCGGTCCCGGCGTCGAGGTCATGGCTGTGCAGTACCCGGGCCGGCAGGACCGGCGCCACGAGCCCGGCATCGACTCCGTCGACGAGTACGCGGACGAGATCTTCGCCGTGCTGCGGCAGCTCGACGACCGGCCCCTGGTGCTCTTCGGGCACAGCATGGGCGCCGTGCTCGCATACGAGGTTGCGCTCCGCCTGCGCCGGGCCGGGCTGCCCGCGCCGGCGCGCCTCTTCGTCTCCGGGCGGCGGGCCCCGTCCCGCTATCGCGACGAGAACGTGCACGAGGCCCCGGACGCGGGGATCGTGGCCGAGCTCCGTCGGCTCGGCGGCCCGCACCAGGGCATGCTGGCAGATCCCGAAGTGCTCTCCCTGGTGCTGCCCGCCATCCGCAGCGACTACCGGGCGATCGAAAGCTACCGGCACGACGCCACGGCCCGCCTCGACTGCCCGGTGACAGTGCTCGTCGGCGACGCCGACCCGCGCGTCTCGATCGACGAGGCGCGGGCCTGGGCCCAGCACACCACGGCGCCGACCGAGGTGGAGGTCTTCCCCGGCGGCCACTTCTACCTCGTCGAGCAGAGCAGCGCCGTCATCGGCCTCATGGCCGGCAGGCTGAGCGCCGCCCAGGCGGAACCCCGCTGCTGAGGCTCCGTCCGATCTCGTCAGGGGTGATGCATGACCGATGCCTTGCTGGCCGCACTGGCCAAGGGAACACGCACGATCGAGCTCGGCCAGCCGCTCTTCACCGGGATGCCCTGCTCGCCCAACCATCCCGGCTTCCGGATGACCCTGGCCCGCCGGCACGGCGACATGCGCCGCCCGGACGGCGGCTCGGCCAGCAACGAGGTGATCGTCACCGGGGGCCACGTGGGCACCCACATCGACGCGCTCGCCCACGTCAGCCAGGGCGGCAAGCTGTACGGCGGCGTGGACGCGGAAGCCGCCCAGCGCGGCGGCGCGTTCACCGAGCTCGGTGCCGAACTGATCCCCCCGCTGATCACCCGGGCGGTGCTGCTCGACGTGGCGGGCACCCGGGGTGTGGACGTGCTCGACCCCGGCTACGGCGTGACCCGCCGGGACCTTGAGGACGCGGCCGAGCGGGCCGGGGCGCTGCCCGAGCCCGGTGACGTCGTGCTGGTGCGCACCGGCTGGGCCACCCATTTCCACGACGCCGGCACCTATCTGGGCCGGGCGACCGGCGTACCCGGAATCACCGAGGACGCTGCGGCCTGGCTGGCAGCTCACGACATCACCGCCACCGGCGCCGACACGACGGCGTACGAGCGGATCCCGCCGGGGGAGGGCCATCGGACGCTGCCGGTGCACCGCTTGCTGCTGGTCGAGCACGGCATTCACATCATGGAGCACCTCGCCCTCGAACGGGCCGCCGCCGAGGGGTTGACCGAGTTCGCCATCGTCGTGGCGCCGTTGCGCATCGTCGGCGGCACCGGCTCCCCGATCCGCCCGCTCGCGGTGGTGAGCGCATGAGCGCGACGCCGGCCGAGCAGCTCGGCGCGCTGGCGGCCCGGGCGGGGAAGGACGGCCTGCCGGCAGCCCGGCGTGACGACGTCGCCGGGCGGGTCCTCGACCTGCTGGGCATCTGCTTGGCCGCGCTGTCCGAACGCCCGGCCGAGGTGGTCGTCGCCACCGTGGACGAGTGGGGCGGCGCGCCGGCCGCCACCGCGATCGGCTCGGCCGTTCGGCTGCCCGCCCCGTCGGCGGCGCTGGTCAACGGCACGCTCGGGCACTCGCTGGACTTCGACGACACGCATCTGCCCTCGGTGCTGCACCCGTCGGCCGCCGTCGTCCCGGCCGCCCTCGCCGTCGCGGAGCAGTACGACGTCTCCGGACCGGCGTTCCTGGACGCCGTCGCCGTGGGGGTCGAGGTCACCTGCCGGCTGGGCATGGCCGGATACGACCGTGAGCACGCAAACTCGGTCTTCTTCGACCGGGGCCAGCACGCCACGGCCATCTGCGGCACGGTCGGCGCCGCGGTCGCCGCGGGCATGCTCCAGGGACTGACCGCCGACCAGCTCACCTCGGCGATCGGCATCGCGTGCAGCATGGGGTCCGGGGTCATCGAGGCCAACCGGACCGGCGGCACCGTGAAACGGGTGCACTGTGGCTGGGCGGCCCATGCCGGTGTAATCGCCGCGTCCCTGGCCCGGCACGGGCTGACCGGCCCGCCCACGGTGCTGGAGGGGCGCTTCGGCCTGTTGCGAGCCTTCTGCGGCGAGCAGTTCGACATCGGCGCGGTCACCGGGGAGCTGGGGGAGCGGTGGGAGAGCGACCGCATCTTCGTGAAGCCCTTCCCCTGCAATCACTTCACGCACGCCGGTGTGGAAGCGGCGCTGCGGCTGCGCCGGGCCGGGCTGAACCCGGCGGACCTCACCGGCATCACGCTGGGCGTGCCCGAGCCGGTGCTTCGCACGATCGCCGAGCCGCTGGCCGACAAGAGGCGGCCGCTGTCGGGCTACCACGGCGCGTTCAGCGGCCCGTACACGGTGGCTGCCGCCCTGCTCGGCAGCGGTGGCGGGCTCGGGGTGTCGCACGAGGACTTCACCGACAGCGCGGTGGCCGACCCGGACCGGCTCGCGCTGGCCGCCCTGGTGACCCCGGAGGCGGACCCGGACTGTACGCGGATCTTCCCGCACCAGTTCCCGGCGGTGCTGACCGTCCGGCTGTCCGGCGGCGAGGTGCTGCGGGAAAGGGTCGAGCACAACCTGGGCGGGCCGGAGAACCCATTGACGCCTGCGGAGCTGACCACCAAGTTCCGCATGAACGCGGCGCGGGCGGTGGGCGAGGCCACGGCCACCGCTCTTTCCGATCTGGTGGCGCGGCTGAGCTCGGACAGCCGTCCGACGATGTTCACCGCCCTGCTGCGTGCATCGGCATGACCCACGCGGTTCTTCGAACAGGGGAGACGACATTGTTCCTTCCGGACTCGGCGCGCTGGGCGCTCACCCACGGGCTGATCAGGCTGGCGATGCGCCGGGAAGCCGCCAAGGGCAACCCTGCCACGCTCCGGGTGACCGATCCGTCGGTACGGCTGAACCCGTACGCGCACTACGAGACGATGCGCTCGGACCAGCCCTTCGTCGGCGGGCTCGGCAGCAAGATGACCGTGCGCCACGACGTCGCCAGCGAGGTGCTGCGCTCCGACGCCATGGGCGCCGCGGCGTTCGGCGGGGCGCCGGCGCCGATCCGGCGCATCCTGGCGGCGTTCGCCCCGAGCGCGGCGCGCAGCGTGTTCGAGCCGCCGTCCATGGTCGCGGTGGATCCGCCGTACCACACCCGCTATCGCAAGCTGGTCGTCCGGGCGTTCAGCGCGAAGGCGGTCAACGCGCTGCGGGTCCGGACCGAGGAGGTGGCCGCGACGCTGCTCGACGGAATCACCACGCGAGACCTGCGGGAGCCGGTCGACGTGGTCCAGACATACACGTCGCGGCTGCCCTCGGTGGTGATCTGCGAGATGCTGGGCGCCCCGACCGGCATGAGCGAGCAGTTCCTGCAGTGGAGCGACGCGGCGGCGAGCCCGCTCGACCCGGGCATGTCGCGCCGCCGCTTCCTGGACGACCAGCGCCGGATCGACGCGTTGCTGGACTGGCTGCGTGGCCACTTCGACCACCTGCGCCACCATCCCGGCCAGGACATCATGTCCGACCTGGTCAACTCGACGGACGCCGAGGGACGCCGGCTGACCGAGGCCGAGTTGCTGGCCACCACCATGCTCGTGCTCGCCGCCGGCCTTGAGACCACGGTGAACCTGATGGCCAACGGCATCGCGCTGCTCGAGCAACATCCCGGCCAGCGGGCGCTGCTGGCGGAGCGGCCCGAGCTGTGGCCGAACGCGGTCGACGAGATGCTGCGCGTCGAGTCCCCGGTGCAGCGCATCTCCCGCCGGGCGCTGCGTGACACCGAGATCGCAGGGGTCCGGCTGGCCGAGGGCGAGATCGTCGTGGTCATGCTGGGCGCCGCGAACCGCGACCCCGAAGTGTTCACCGATCCGGCCGCCTTCGACGTCACCCGGGCCAACGCCGGCAAGCACCTGGCGTTCTCGACCGGCATCCACTACTGCCTCGGCGCCGCGCTGGCCAAGATGGAGGGCGAGGTCGGCTTCCGCGCGCTGTACGACCGCTTCCCGGACCTCACCCTGATCGACGAGGGGGAGCGGAAGCCGACGCGCAACCTGCGCGGCTTCAACCGGTTGATGGCCACGCTGGCCCCCACGCCGGTGCGCTGAGGCGTGGCGCCCGGCCCCCGGCGACCCGCGGGCGACGCCGACCTCACCCACCGGCAGATCCTCGCCGTGCTCTGCGGCCTGCTGATGGGCGTCGCGCTGAGCGCCCTGGACCAGACGGTCGTCGCCACCTCCATCCGAACCATCGCCGACCACTTCCACAACTTCTCGCAGCTGGCCTGGGTAACCACCGCCTACCTGGCGACCTCGACGATCGTCACCCCGCTGTTCGGCAAGCTGTCCGACCTGTACGGCCGCCGGCCCTGCTACATAGCCGCCGTCACCGTGTTCGCGGCCGGCTCGCTCGCCTGCACCTTCGCGACGTCGCTGGAGCAGCTGGCCGTCTTCCGGGGCGTCCAGGGCATCGGCGCCGGCGGCCTGGTCTCGCTGGCGTTCACGATCCTCGGCGACATCGTGGCGCCCCGGCAGCGCGCCCGCTACCAGGGTTACTTCCTGGCCGTCTTCACCGGCGCGAACCTGCTCGGCCCGCTGGTCGGAGGACTGCTGGCCGGCACGCCGAGCATCCTGGGCATCTCCGGCTGGCGCTGGGTCTTCCTGATGAACGTGCCGCTGAGTGTGGCGACCCTGGCCGTCGTCGTCCGGGTCCTCACCTTCGACAGGTCCCGCCCGGCAGGCGTACGGGTCGACTGGCTCGGCGGGCTGCTGCTCGTCGCGGGCATCACGCCGCTGCTGCTCGTCGCGGAGCTTGGCCGCGCCTGGGGCTGGGGCTCGACCGCCTCGATCGTCTGCTTCGCCGCCTGCGCGGTCAGCACCCTGGCCTATGTGTGGTCCGGGAAGCTGGCCGGCGAGAAGGCGTTCATGCCGCTGCGCATCTTCGCGAACCGATCGTTCGTCAAGGGCACGCTCGTCGCGTTCGTCGTCGGCACGGTCATGGTCGGCGTCATCAGCATCATTCCCCAGTTCTTCCAGGTCTCGGCGGGCATGGGCCCGACGGAGGCCGGGCTGCGGTTGCTGCCGACGATGCTGGGGGCGATCGCGGGCGCCCTGTGCTCGGGCCGGCTCATCGTGCGGACCGGCCGCTATCGCGCTCAGGCCGTCGTCGGCGGGGTGCTCACGTCGGCGAGCCTGGCGGGGCTGTACTTTCTCACCGGCGCTGCGGAGCGCTGGCCGTTCGAGGTCGTGGCGCTGCTGCTGGGCTTCGGGGTGGGCATGTTCAACCAGCCGCTCACCCTGGCGCTGCAGAACGTCCTTCCGGCCCGGGACATGGGCGTCTCGACCGGGGCGGTGACGTTCTTCCGGCAGCTCGGCGGCACCCTCGGGCTGGCGTTCTTCCTCACGCTGTTCTTCGCCTGCACGCCGGCGGCCATCGAGCAGCGAGTGGACGTGGCCACCGGCGACCCGGCGTTCCGGGCCGCGGTGCTCCAGGCCGCCACGACGTCCGATCCGGACGTACGCGCCGTCACGACCGCCCTCAGCGAGGGGGACACCGCTGCGGCGACGCACGTCGTGGTGCACGACAGCGAGGTGCTCTCGGCGTTGCCGACGGTCGTGGCCCGCCCGTTCGAGCAGGCGTTCGCCGATGCGATGGGCGTGGTCTTCCTGACCGCCGCGGGGGTGGCCCTCGTCGGGTTGCTGCTGCTCCTCAGCTGGCCGGCGGTCCCGCTGCGCCATGAGTCCGGGCTGCAGGAGACGGCACGGCGGAGCGCCGGGACGAGCCCGCCTGGATAGCAGCCCGATGCTGCACAAGCGGTTCTTCCGAACTCGGTAAAGAACGGACGATGATTTACCCGCATGTAACCCATCCGTTTCGCGGAAGTGCCGGACGGCGGATTATCGGCAATCTGTCAGCCGACCCGTTTGTGAAGATCACATGACTGAAGGAGATGGAGTCAAGTTACTCATGCCGATCGATCCCGCTGCGCGAAGCATTGAGATGTGCCTGGTTCGGGGGTCCGGGTCAATGGCCGCATTGGTAGACGCGTGCCTTTGTCCAGACAGACAGCGAAAGGTCGATCGAGCATATGATGGCAAGTCAGTGCCGGGTGCAGACGGAGCTTCTGGGCACTCCCTCCGACGAATTCACGCAATTGATTGTGGCCGGCGACATTCGCGATTGCGGGCTCGCGCTCTCGGTGTCCGCCTGGCTCGCCGGCGAGGTGCGGCAGGGGATCGACCTGGCCGCGGATGCGGCGCAGGACGTGCGCCACGGGCACTGCTCGCCGCTCGCCGCTTTATGGCACGCGCTGCTGCTCGTCCGGGTGCGTGATCTGCGCGGGGGAGCCCGCGTCCTGGCCGACGCCCAGGGACACCCGGGTGCCGACGACGAGCTGACCGCCGCCCGCTTGGTCTGCCGGGCCGAGCTCGCGCTCGGGGCGGGCGACACCGGGGAGGCGGTCGCCCAGGCGACCGTCGGCGTCCGGCTGGCCGAGCGCGCCGGCGTCCATGCGTTCTTACCCAATCTGCACGCTGTGCTGGCCCTCGGCGCCGTCCGGCAGTCCGACCTGGGTACGGCGCTGGGATATGCGCGTCTGTTGGGTGACGACGCCCTGATCAGGCGCACGGCCTACGCCCCCGGGCAGAGCGCCTGGGCCGCCGCTCAGGTCTTCGAGGCGGCCACCGGCCCGGCGAGCGTCGCCCATCTCGTCGAGCGCCTGATCGTCGACGACCGGCTCAACCGGGAGCTGCTGGTCGCCCAGCCCGCGGCGGCGGCCTGGCTCGTCCGGGTCGCCCGCGCCGTCGGGGAGGAGAAGCTGGCGTTGCGCTGCTCGGAACGGGCGGACCTGATCGCGCGGTCGTCCTGGGGATTCCGCGCCGTGCACGCAGCCGCCTTGCACGCCGGAGGACTGCTCGAGAGGAATCCCGACAAGCTGCGCGCCGCCGCCGCCCTGCACCTCGACCGCTGGGCGTCCGCATCGGCCAGCGAGGATCAGGCGGAGGTCTTGTCCGAGCAGCGCGCGGGGCGCGACACGGCGGTCGCGCAACTGCGGCAGGCGGCCATTCTCTACGGTGAGACCGGAGCGGTGCGAGACCTCGCGCGGGTCACCAGCAGGCTGAGGGATCTCGGGGTGCGCTCCGGACGCGCGATGCGGCCGATGCGGCGCAACGGCCACCGGGTCGGTTCCCTGACGGACACCGAGTTCTCCGTCGCCAACCTGGTCAGCCAGGGACTGACGAACGACCAGGTGGGCCAGAGGCTCTATATTTCCGGGCACACCGTGGCGTTCCACCTCAAGAAGATCTTCCGCAAGCTGGAGATGTCGTCCCGCGTGGAGCTGGCCGGCTCGTGGAGTGACCTGACGGTAGATCAGCAGGACGTCGGCTGAGCGGTGGCGCGCGGGCTGCCCCGGACCGCGCCTTCCTTGAGGTGCTCGACGGTAGGGGCTTCGCGCGGCCCAACCCCGGCATGATCGACGACACGACCGGGGCGGTCTTCGGACGCTCGTACGCCGCCGAGCCCGACGTGCTGGTGAAGCAGCTCCGGGAGGACGAGGCCATCGAGGCCGCGGACACCCTGCTGCTGACCATCCCGAACCAGCTCGGGGCCGACTGCAGGTCGAGGTCCTCGTCACCGTATCGGGGCCCGAGGAGTTGAAGACATGGCTCATGCAGCACGCCGAGGCGTCGGCGGCACAGCGCGCCTCGTGGCCGCCAGACGCGTACCGGGCCCTCCTGGGCATGGCCACCCGCGCCGCCCCTGGGTTCGACCGGAGACGAGAGGACCTACACCGGTCTGCTCGCCCTTGAGGTCCTGAAGTTCCTTGGCATTTACGTGTTGTGATTGTCGTTGGCCGCATTCCTGCTCGCCGCGCATTTGGGCCCCCGTGTCTCCCTTCGGATCCGGCCTCTCCGGGTGGCCGTCGTTGCCCGGCCAGGTGCGGCCCGGGCGAGGACGGTGGGCAGGACTCGTTTGCCACACCCCACGCATGACCGTGCCACAGGTGCCTCCATAACCCAGCAGGACGACTTGCCGGCTGAGGACGCATGTCTGCTGCGTGTCGGCAGCAAGCAATACCACGTCGACAAGATGCGCAGAGATCGCGGCGTCGGATTCACGGATTGAGGCCGCATTCTCACCGCAGCCGAGAATTCAACAGACGTCCCTGAGCAGCGGCCTCACTGCGTCACAAGGTGGAGCCACCCCTGCGCGACCACGACCGTGTCGTCAGCGGTCAACTCGTCCCTCGGACACTCGCTGGAGCGATACGCGAATGAGGGCCTCGACCTAACGGTCGCGGCCCTGTCTGCGCGTTCGCAACTGATCGTGATCAGCGCTGACGCCCTGGCACCCGAAGCGCCGCCGCGCCGTCGTGCAGGGTACCGGGTGAGCGGCCCCGCCCCTGAGACAGATCGGGGAGAGCAGTCGTAGTTCCGGCGAGTCGGCCGGGCCGACGGTCGCCCGGTCGCGGATCAGCGCGCTGAGGGGCGTGGCCGGCAGGATCAGTACCTTCGCGGTCGAATGCGGTGCCACCTCGAAGCGGGCCGGAGGACCGTTGTGGCGCACGATGAACTGCCCAGCCGGCACGGCGGTCTCGCCCCGGTTGCGTGGGGAGAGGAAGCGCCATTCGCCGCGTCCCATCACATGGGACCAGGACCCGGTCCTCAAGGCGGTGGGAGCTGCCCCGGGTGCCGCCGGCCATCAACTCACCGTAGACGTCCGAGATCACCGTGTCGTGCACCTTGGACGCACGGACCCGGACCCGGAACTGACCCGATCCGGTCGGTTCCCACGGCGGAAGCGGGAGCGCCTCTCCGATCTGCGATTCCCACGCACGCCGGAAGACGTCGAAGCCGTTTCGCGCGGTGGCCGCGGTGGCCGGGGCCGTCGTGTCGACGAAGAACTTCCCTCCCGACGCCGGTCCTTCGGGCTGAGGTTCTGCGTTTTCCGTGTCGCTCATCTCAACGCCTCGCCTCGTCCTGCCGACGACCGCCGCACCCTCGCGGCCTGATTCCATCACAGCCCGCATCGCGCGGCATCGACGTTCCATCAGAGTGACGCTGTTGTACAAGCGCACGCAGCTGCGGTGTTCCTAAGGTGAGCCATGCGGACAACGATGTCGCGACGCGCGGAGACAGAGACTGCGCGCTTGCTTCCATGCTTCCCCCGCGGGCTGCGGC
>NZ_JBEYFC010000127.1:0-20491 GCF_040634175.1 Streptomyces sp. NPDC007162 | reverse complement strand
GGAAGCAGCTCCATCCGGCCACGGCCCGGCAGCGAATCGTTTCGCTGCCGGGCCGTGCGTCATGTGTGACCTGCGAGAAGGGAGACGGTTCGGAGGGACCGCGACCGGGACAGTTCCATAAGGGCTTCACGCGCCTGTCCGAGTCCATTACCCTGGACTGAGCAGTGCACCGCAATGAACGACGAGTCCCCTGGAACGCCCGTGACCACCCCCAGCACCCCGCAGCCGACGCCCCCCTCCGCCGCCGTAGGCACCCCCGGCCGGCTGGGCTCGCTCGGTCCCGTCGGTCTGGTGCTGGCCGGCGGGATCTCCGTGCAGTTCGGCGGCGCCCTCGCGGTGACCCTGATGCCCAGGGCGGGCGCGCTCGGCGTGGTCACCCTGCGGCTCCTCGCCGCCGCCGTGGTCCTGCTCGTCGTCTGCCGGCCCCGGCTGAAAGGCCACTCCCGCACCGACTGGGGCACGGTCGTCGTCTTCGGCATCACCATGGGCGCGATGAACGGCCTGTTCTACGAGGCCGTCGACCGCATCCCGCTGGGCACCGCCGTCACCCTCGAGGTCCTCGGCCCGCTGGCCCTCTCCGTACTGGCCTCCCGGCGTCTCATCAACGTGCTCTGGGCGGGCCTTGCGCTGGGCGGGGTCTTCCTCCTCGGCGGCGGGGGCTTCGGCGACCTCGATCCCGTGGGTGTCGCCTTCGCCCTGGGCGCGGGCGCCATGTGGGCCACGTACATCATCTTCAGCGCCCGCACGGGCCGCCGCTTCCCGCAGGCCGACGGCCTCGCCCTGGCCATGGCGGTCGCGGCCCTGCTGTTCCTTCCGCTGGGCATCGCCTCCGCCGGAACCAGGCTGCTGGACCCGACCACCCTCGCCCTCGGCTCCTCGGTCGCGATCCTCTCCTCCGTCCTGCCCTACACCCTCGAACTCCTCGCCCTGCGGCGCCTGCCCGCCCACACCTTCGCCGTCCTCATGAGCCTGGAACCGGCGCTCGCCGCCACGGCCGGCTTCCTCATCCTCGACCAGGCCCTCACGGCCACCGAAGCGGCCGCCATCGCCCTCGTCATCGCGGCGAGCATCGGCGCGGTCCGCAGCCAGGTGGGCCGCGGCCGACGCCGACCGGCCGCCGGTCCGCGGGCGGAACCGGTGCCGGTGATCGGCGCGCAGCCGGAGCAGGTGGCCGGCGTACGACCGGAGCCGGTGCGCGGCTCTCGGATGGAGCCGGCGGTGGGTTCTCAGGCGGAAGGGAACGGCAGCGCGTCCTGATAGCCGTTCGAGGGGCGCTGGATCTTCTTCACCGTCTGCGCGTCCAGCGCGACCGGCGCGGACTTCGTGCCCAGCTTCCCGCCGGGATGCCAGTTTCCCGTGACCGTCACCCAGGTGTTGGCGGGCGGCATGCCGTTGCTGTAGATCCGTACCTTCACGGACTGCGCGTCGGCCGCGCAGCAGGAGATGATGATCCGCGTCAGGTACCAGCTGCCGCCCGAGGCGGCGGGCGTGACCAGTCCGCTCATCTGCACCGTCCGCGCCTTGATGGCCAGGGAGCGGTCCTGCTGCACGCGGGTGGTGAAGTCCGTGAGGGTGATGGGCAGGGGCGAGGTCTTCGGCAGCGGGTCGAAACTGTCCTGCTCCGCCACGACCTTGGCGGGCTGCCGGGAAGCGGTGTAGGCGCCGAGCGCCGGCGGGGCGTAGAAGAGCAGGCTGAGCGCGGGGAGCAGCAGCAGCCAGGCGACCCGGGGGACGGCCGAGTGGTCGTGACCGTGGTGCGAGTCCGCACCGCCCCGCGCGTGGCTCCCGTGCCCCTTGCGCCCCTCCCGTGCCGCCGCCTCCGCGATGCCCAGTACGAGCAGCACGAAACCGGACATGATCAGCAACGGGCGCATCCCCGGCTTGACGTACCGCAGGCACACGTCGGTGAAGAGGGCCGAGTGCAGCAGACCCAGGCCGCTGAGGACCAGCAGGGTGACCTGGAGCGGGCGTCTCACAGCAGCATCCCTCCGACCAGGGTGGCGCACAGCACCGCGACGACCGTCGTGGCGGCCGAGAACCGGGCCGCGAAGGCCCGGCCGAACGTGCCCGCCTGCAAGGCGATCAACTTCAGGTCGACCATGGGGCCGACCACCATGAACGCCAGCCGGGCGGTGGGCGAGAAGCCCGTCAGCGACGACGCCACGAACGCGTCCGCCTCCGAGCACACCGCGAGGATGACCGCCAGTCCGGCCAGGAACAGCACGGACAGCCACGGCGAACCGGAGAAGGTGTCGAGCACCGAGCGCGGTACCGCCACGTTGAACGTGGCCGCGGCCATGGCGCCGACCACCAGGAACCCGCCGGCCTGCAGGAAGTCGTGCTGGAAGGCGCGCCGGAACTCCGTCCACCGGTTGTGTCCGGGCTGGTGCCCGGTGTGCCGTACGGCGGGCCGCAGCCACTCCTCCCGGCCCAGCCACAGCCACAGCCAGCCCATCACGGCCGCGGTCACCAGGGAGGCGACCAGCCGGGCCAGCACCATGAGGGGAGTCCCGGGGAAGGCGATGGCGGTGGCGGTCAGCACGACCGGGTTGATGGCGGGCGCCGAGAGCAGGAACGCGAACGCGGCGGCCGGGGTGACGCCACGCCCGATCAGGCTGCCGGCCACCGGCACCGACGCGCACTCGCAGCCCGGCAGCACCACGCCCGCGATTCCGGCGACCGGCACGGCGAGCGCGGGCCGCTTGGGCAGCAGCCGCGTGAACACCCGTTCCGGCACGAACGCGTTGATCGCCCCCGACAGTGCCGTACCGAGCAGCAGGAACGGGGTCGCCTGCACCACCACGGCGAGGCACACCGTCTGCCAGGCCTGCAGCGCGGCCTTGCTGACGCCCTGACCGAGGAGGAAGAGGGCGGTGCCGGGCAGGACGGCGGCGGCCACCAGGACGAGGAGCCAGAAGCGGGGGAGTTCCCGGGCGGGCGACTCCTCGGCCGCAGCGTCCACCGGGTAACCGCTCACGGGGGGTGTTACGACGGCCGTCGCCTCCGCCCCCACGGCGAGTTCATCAGTCCTCCGCACGCCCCGTACGCCTCGCACATCACTCCATCGCCGGATGTTCGCATCGAACATAGGGCATGGGGCCGCCCTCGCCACGCCGGACCGTCCCAAGGAATGCCCCAGGATCGGCCCGGATGTCACCAAGGGGCGCCTGTCGCACCCGTCTCGCCCGACCACTTCGAGCCACTCCGCAATTAATGCAAGCACGCTTGATTGTTTTGGGGTCCGCTGCCATGCTCCTCCCCATGTCCGATCCGACGCCCGTCATCGACGACCTGCGTGCGGAGAGCGAGGAACTCGACCGGCTGGTGGCCGGGTCGGGAACCGAGCAGTGGGCCCTGCCCACCCCCGCGCCCCGCTGGACCGTCGCCCACCAGATCGCCCACCTCGCCTGGACCGACCACTCCTCGCTGCTCGCCGTGACCGATCAGGACGCCTTCGCCCGCGAGGTCGAGAAAGCACTGACCGCGCCCGGGGACTTCGTGGACAACGGGGCGGAGGAGGGCGCCGTCAAGCCCCCCGCCCAGTTGCTGGCGGACTGGCGAGCCGGGCGGGACGCCCTCGACCAGGCACTGCGCGCGGCGCCCGCGCGGGCGCGTTTCCCCTGGTACGGCCCCCCTATGTCGGTCGCCTCCATGGCCACCGCCCGCCTCATGGAGACCTGGGCGCACGGCCTGGACATCGCGGACGCGCTGGGTGTGAGCCGCGCCCCCACCGACCGGCTCCGGCACATCGTCCGGCTCGGCGTCCGCACCCGCGACTTCGCCTTCGGCGTGCACGGACTGCCCGTGCCGTTCGAGGAGTTCCGCGTGGAACTGACCGCTCCGTCGGGCGACCTGTGGACGTACGGCCCCGAGGACGCCGACGAGCGCGTCACCGGCCCCGCCCTCGACTTCTGCCTCCTGGTCACCCAGCGCGCCCACCGAGCCGACCTCGCCCTCCGAACCGTCGGCCCCGAAGCCGACCGCTGGCTGGACATCGCCCAGGCCTTCGCAGGGCCGCCCGGCCCCGGCCGCGCCCCGACCAGCGCCCCGCCGAAGACCGGCCACCCGCCTGCGGACCCCGCGACGGCCGACACCGCAGAGCCCGGCCCTGCGACGGCCGACCCGGCAGCCCAGCCATCGGCGGCCCGCCCTCCCGCGCCCGGCATCCCGAAGGGCGGCCCCGAGTGACCCTCCGCATAGGCAACGCCTCCGGCTTCTACGGCGACCGTTTCGACGCCATGCGCGAGATGCTCACCGGAGGCGAACTCGACGTCCTCACCGGCGACTACCTCGCCGAGCTGACCATGCTCATCCTGGGCCGCGACCGGCTGAAGGATCCCGGCGCCGGATACGCCCGCACCTTCCTGCGCCAGCTGGAGGACTGCCTGGGGCTGGCCCAGGAGCGGGGCGTGCGGATCGTCACGAACGCGGGCGGCCTCAACCCCGCCGGACTCGCCGACGCGGTACGGGAACTGGCCGACCGGCTCGGCATCGGTGTGCGCGTCGCCCACGTGGAGGGCGACGACCTCACCGCCGCCCACCCCGGCAGCCTCGCCGCCCACGCCTACCTCGGCGGCTTCGGGATCGCCGAGTGCCTGCGGGCCGGCGCGGACATCGTGGTCACCGGCCGGGTGACCGACGCGGCCCTGGTGACCGGCCCCGCCGCCGCCCACTTCGGCTGGCGCCCGGACGACCACGACCGGCTCGCGGGTGCCGTCGTCGCCGGACACGTGCTGGAGTGCGGGACCCAGGCCACCGGCGGCAACTACGCGTTCTTCGCCGAGGCGACGGCCGCCGGCCGGGACCTGCGGCGCCCCGGTTTCCCGCTCGCCGAACTCCACGAGGACGGCAGCTGCGTCATCACCAAGCACCCCGGCACCGGCGGTTTCGTCGACGTCGGCACGGTGACCGCGCAGCTCCTGTACGAGACCGGCGGTGCCCGGTACGCGGGCCCCGACGTCACCGCCCGCCTCGACACCGTGCGGCTCAGCCAGGACGGCCCCGACCGGGTACGGATCGAGGGCGTACGCGGCGAGGCGCCGCCCCCCACCCTCAAGGTCGGCCGCAACCGGCTCGGCGGCTTCCGCAACGAGGTCGTCTTCGTGCTCACCGGCCTCGACATCGAGGCGAAAGCCGCACTGGTGCAGGACCAGATGGCCGACGCACTCGCCAAGTCGCCCCCTTCCGAGGTCCATTGGGAACTGGCCCGCACGGACCACCTCGACGCGGACACCGAGGAGACGGCCAGCGCACTGCTTCGGCTCGTCGTCAGGGACCCCGGTCAGGAGGCCGTCGGCAGGGCGCTGAGCAGTGCCGCCGTGGAACTGGCCCTCGCCGGCTACCCCGGCTTCCACGTGCTCGCGCCACCCGGCAAGGGCGCGCCCTACGGGGTCTTCGAGGACGTGTACGTCCCCCGGACTCAGGTGCCGCACGTGGCCGTCCGCCACGACGGGCGCCGGATCACCGTGCCGCCGGCCGGGGACACCCTCGTGCTCCGGGAACCGCCCGCACCGCCGCTGCCCGAGCCGTACCCGGCCGGTGGCCCCACCCGGCGGGCACCGCTCGGGCTCGTCGCCGGGGCCCGCAGCGGGGACAAGGGCGGCAACGCCAACGTCGGCGTCTGGGCGCGCTCCGACGAGGCCTGGCGCTGGCTCGCGCACACCCTGACCGTCGACACGTTCCGCCGTCTCCTGCCCGAGACCCGCGAGCTGCCCGTCACCCGGCACATGCTCCCGGGCCTGCGCGCCCTCAACTTCACCGTCGAGGGCATCCTCGGCCAGGGGGTGGCCGCCCAGCACCGCTTCGACCCCCAGGCCAAGGCCCTCGGCGAATGGCTCCGCTCCCGCCACCTGGACATCCCGGAGGCCCTGCTGTGACGGTCATCGAGACCACCCTCGACACGAACACCCCCGACTTCCGGGCCAACCGCGACGCCATGCTCGCCAAGCTCACCGACCTGGAGGCCGAGCACGCCAAGGCCCTCGCGGGCGGCGGCGAGAAGTACGTCGCGCGGCACCGCGCCCGCGGCAAACTCCTCGCCCGCGAGCGCATCGAACTGCTCGTCGACCCCGACACGCCCTTCCTCGAGCTGTCCCCGCTGGCCGCCTGGGGCAGCGACCACGCCGTCGGCGCCTCACTCGTCACCGGGATCGGGGTGGTCGAGGGCGTGGAGTGCCTGATCACCGCCAACGACCCGACGGTGCGCGGCGGCGCCAGCAACCCCTGGTCGCTGAAGAAGGCCCTGCGCGCCGACGACATCGCCCTCGCCAACCGGCTGCCCTGCATCAGCCTGGTCGAGTCGGGCGGTGCCGACCTGCCCTCGCAGAAGGAGATCTTCATCCCGGGCGGCGCCATCTTCCGCGACCTCACCCGGCTCTCGGCCGCCGGCATCCCCACCGTCGCCGTCGTCTTCGGCAACTCGACCGCGGGCGGCGCCTACATCCCCGGCATGTCCGACCATGTGATCATGGTCAAGGAGCGCGCCAAGGTCTTCCTCGGCGGGCCGCCCCTGGTGAAGATGGCGACCGGCGAGGAGAGCGACGACGAGTCTCTCGGCGGTGCCGAGATGCACGCGCGCGTGTCGGGCCTCGCCGACTACTTCGCCGTGGACGAACCGGACGCGCTGCGGCAGGCCCGCCGGGTGGTCGCCCGCCTCAACCACCGCAAGGCCCACCCCGACCCCGGCCCGGCCGAACCGCCCAAGTACGACCCGGAGGAACTGCTGGGCATCGTCCCCGGCGACCTCAAGATCCCCTTCGACCCGCGCGAGGTGATCGCCCGCCTCGTCGACGCCTCCGACTTCGACGAGTTCAAGCCCCTGTACGGGACGAGCCTCGCCACCGGCTGGGCGAGCCTGCACGGCTACCCGGTCGGCATCCTCGCCAACGCCCAGGGCGTCCTGTTCTCCGCCGAGTCCCAGAAGGCCGCCCAGTTCATCCAGCTCGCCAACCAGCGCGACATCCCCCTCCTCTTCCTCCACAACACCACCGGCTACATGGTCGGCAAGGAGTACGAGCAGGGCGGGATCATCAAACACGGCGCCATGATGATCAACGCGGTCAGCAACAGCCGCGTCCCGCACCTCTCCGTCCTCATGGGCGCCTCCTACGGCGCCGGGCACTACGGCATGTGCGGACGCGCCTACGATCCCCGCTTCCTGTTCGCCTGGCCCAGCGCCAAGTCCGCGGTCATGGGCCCGCAGCAGCTCGCCGGCGTCCTGTCGATCGTCGCCCGCCAGTCGGCCGCGGCGAAGGGCCTGCCGTACGACGAGGAGGGCGACGCTGCCCTGCGCGCCATGGTCGAGCAGCAGATCGAGTCCGAGTCGCTCCCGATGTTCCTGTCCGGGCGGCTCTACGACGACGGCGTCATCGACCCGCGCGACACCCGCACCGTCCTCGGCCTTGCCCTGTCCGCCATCCACACCGCCCCCTACGAAGGCGCGCGCGGTGGCTTCGGCGTCTTCCGGATGTGAGGGATCACGTGATTTCGACCCTGCTGGTCGCCAACCGCGGCGAGATCGCCTGCCGGATCTTCCGCACCTGCGCCGAACTCGGCATCAGGACCGTCGCCGTGCACTCCGACGCCGACGAGAACGCACTGCACGCGCGCCTGGCCGACACCGCGGTACGGCTGCCGGGCGCCACCCCCGCCGACACCTACCTCCGCGCCGACCTGCTGGTGAAGGCCGCCGTGACCGCCGGCGCGGACGCCGTGCACCCCGGATACGGCTTCCTCTCCGAGAACGCCGACTTCGCGCGCGCCGTCATCGACGCCGGACTGTTCTGGATCGGCCCACCGCCCGAGGCGATCGAGGCGATGGCGTCCAAGACCCGTGCCAAGGAACTGATGGGCATTCCACCGCTCGGCGAGGTCACCGCGTCCGACCTGCCGGTCCTGGTGAAGGCGGCCGCGGGCGGCGGCGGGCGCGGCATGCGCGTCGTGCGCCGCCTCGACGAGCTGAGCGCTGCCCTGGAGAGCGCACGCGCCGAGGCCGCGAGCGCCTTCGGGGACGGCGAGGTCTTCGTCGAGCCGTACCTGGAGTCCGGCCGCCACGTCGAGGTGCAGATCCTCGCCGACACCCACGGCACGGTCTGGCCGCTGGGCACCCGCGACTGCTCCCTCCAGCGCAGACACCAGAAGGTCGTCGAGGAGGCACCGGCGCCCGGGCTCCCGGACGGCCTGGTGAAGGAGCTGTACGCGCTGGCCGTGCGCGCCGCGCGCTCCGTCGCGTACGTCGGCGCGGGCACCGTCGAGTTCCTCGTCGCCGACGGGAAGGCGCACTTCCTGGAGATGAACACCCGCCTCCAGGTGGAACACCCGGTCACCGAGGCCGTGTTCGGCATCGACCTGGTGGCGGAACAGCTCCGTGTCGCCGAGGGCCACGCCCTGCCCCTCGAACCGCCGCCCGCGCGCGGCCACGCGATCGAGGCCCGCCTCTACGCCGAGGACCCCGCCCACGACTGGGCACCCCAGACCGGCACCCTGCACCGCCTCGCCGTCCCCGGTTCCGTCCGCCTGGACACCGGCTACACCGACGGCGACGAGATCGGCGTCCACTACGACCCGATGCTCGCGAAGGTCATCGCGCACGGACCCACCCGCGCCGAGGCGCTGCGCAAGCTGACGCACGCACTCGACCGCACCACCCTGCACGGCCCCACCACCAACCGCGACCTCCTCGTCCGCTCCCTGCGCCACCCGGAGTTCACGGCCGCCCGCATGGACACCGGCTTCTACGACCGCCACCTCACCGGGCTGACGGCGCCCGCCTCCGATCCGCACGCCCCCCTCGCCGCCGCCCTGGCCGACGCCCACGGCCGCTCCCGCTTCGGCGGCTGGCGCAACGTCCCCTCCCAACCGCAGACCAAGCGCTACCTGATGGCCGGAGAGGAGCACGAGGCCCACTACCGGCACACCCGCGAGGGCCTCACGGCGGACGGCGTACGGGTCGTGCACGCCGACGCGCGTCGCGTCGTACTCGACATCGACGGCGTGCGCCGCACGTTCGAGGTGACCCGCTACGGCGACCAGGTCCACGTCGGCAACACCACCCTCACCGCCCTGCCCCGCTTTTCCGACCCGAAGACCCACCTGGCCCCCGGCTCCCTCCTGGCCCCGATGCCGGGCACGGTCGTCCGGGTGGCGGAGGGCCTGGAGGAGGGGGCGACAGTGGAGGCCGGCCAGCCCCTCCTCTGGCTGGAGGCGATGAAGATGCAACACCAGATCACAGCGCCGATGACGGGAACACTGAGCGAGCTGAGGGTGGCCCTGGGGCAGCAGGTCACGCCCGGCTCCCTGCTGGCGGTGGTGCAAGCGCCCCTCTAGGGGCGCGGGGCTGTATCTATCTGCGGCTACCGCCGCGTGAGCGCGACCGGCCACGACGATCCCGCACCCGAAGGAGCCACCATGAGCCCCCAGATCGAAACAGACGAACACAAGGCACTCCGCGCAGCGGTAGCCACCCTCGGCGCCAAGTACGGCCGCGACTACATCACCCGCACGATCTCCGAAGGCCGCCCCCCGACCGAGCTCTGGCAGGAGGCCGGAAAACTCGGCTACCTCGGCGTCAACCTCCCGGAGGAGCACGGCGGCGGAGGCGGCGGCATCACCGAACTCTCCATCGTCCTGGAGGAACTCGGCGCAGCCGGCTCCCCCCTGCTCATGCTCGTCGTCTCCCCCGCCATCTGCGGCACCGTGATCGCCCGCTTCGGCACCGAGCTCCAGAAGCAGACCTGGCTCCCCGGCCTCGCCGACGGCTCACTCCTCATGGCCTTCGGCATCACCGAACCCGACGCCGGCTCCAACTCCCACCGCATCACCACCACGGCCCGCAGGGATGGCGCCGACTGGCTGCTCACCGGCCGCAAGGTCTTCATCTCCGGCGTCGACATGGCGGACGCCGTCCTGATCGTCGGCCGCACCGAAGACGCCCGCACCGGCCGTCTCAAGCCCTGCCTGTTCATCGTCCCGACGGACGCCGAAGGCTTCCACAAGCGCCCCATCGACATGGAACTCAACGCGGCGGAGAAGCAGTTCGAACTCACCCTCGACGACGTACGGCTGCCCGCGGACGCCCTCGTCGGCGACGAGGACGCGGGACTCCTCCAGCTCTTCGCCGGACTCAACCCGGAGCGGATCATGACGGCCGCATTCGCGATCGGCATGGGCCGCTACGCACTGTCCAAGGCGATCGGGTACGCCCGCGACCGCACCGTATGGAAGACCCCCATCGGCGCCCACCAGGCCATCGCCCACCCCCTCGCACAGGCGCACATCGACCTCGAACTCGCCCGCCTGATGATGCAGAAGGCGGCGCACCTGTACGACGCCGGGGACGACGTCGGCGCGGGCGAGGCCGCCAACATGGCGAAGTACGCGGCGGGGGAGGCCTGCGTGCGCGCCGTCGACCAGGCCGTGCACACCCTCGGCGGCAACGGACTGACCCGGGAATTCGGGCTCGCCTCATTGATAACGGCCGCGCGCGTGGCTCGTATTGCTCCGGTGAGCAGGGAGATGATTCTCAACTACGTCTCCCACCAGACCCTCGGCCTGCCCAAGTCGTACTGAGGCCCAAGGCCGCCTTGGAGGAACCGTGTTCCGCAGCGAGTACGCAGACGTTCCGCCCGTAGAACTCCCCATCCACGAGGCCGTGCTGGGCCGCGCCGCGGACTTCGGTGACGCGCCCGCCCTGATCGACGGCACCGACGGCACCACCCTCACGTACGCACAACTGGACCGGTTCCACCGGCGGATCGCCGCCGCGCTCGCCGACGCCGGGGTCCGCAAGGGCGATGTCCTCGCCCTGCACAGCCCGAACACGGTCGCCTTCCCCACGGCGTTCTACGGGGCCACCCGTGCGGGCGCCGCCGTCACCACCGTGCACCCCCTCTCCACCCCGGAGGAGTTCGCCAAACAGCTCAGGGACTGCGCGGCCCGCTGGATCGTCACGGTCTCGCCGCTGCTGGAGACGGCCCGCCGGGCGGCCGAACTCGCCGGCGGCGTCGAGGAGATATTCGTCTGCGACAGCGCCACCGGCCACCGCTCACTCATCGACATGCTCGCCGGTGACGCCCCCGAGCCGGAGATCGACATCGACCCCGTCGAGGACGTCGCCGCGCTGCCGTACTCCTCCGGCACCACCGGCATCCCCAAGGGCGTGATGCTCACCCACCGGCAGATCGCCACCAACCTCGCCCAGCTCGACGCCCCCGTCCCGGCGGGCCCCGGCGACCGCGTCCTCGCCGTCCTGCCCCTCTTCCACATCTACGGCCTCACCGCGCTCATGAACGCGCCCCTGCGCAAGGGCGCCACGGTCGTCGTCCTGCCCCGCTTCGACCTGACGACCTTCCTCGCGGCGATCCAGAACCACCGCATCACCGGCCTGTACGTCGCCCCGCCGATCGTCCTCGCCCTCGCCAAACACCCCCTCGTCGAGCAGTACGACCTGTCGTCCCTGAAGTACGTCATGAGCGCCGCCGCACCCCTGGACGCCCAACTCGCCGCCGCCTGCTCGCAACGGCTCGGGCTGCCACCGGTCGGACAGGCCTACGGCATGACGGAACTGTCACCCGGCACCCACGTCGTCCCCCTCGACGCCATGCACCAGGCACCCCCCGGCACCGTCGGCAGACTCATCGCGAGCACCGAGATGCGGATCGTGTCACTCGCCGACCCCCACAAGGACGTCGCCACCGGCGAACCCGGCGAGATCCTCATCCGCGGCCCCCAGGTCATGAAGGGCTACCTCGGCCGCCCCGACGACACTGCCGCGATGATCGACACCGACGGCTGGCTGCACACCGGGGACGTCGGCCACGCGGACGCCGACGGCTGGCTGTTCGTCGTCGACCGGGTCAAGGAACTCATCAAGTACAAGGGCTTCCAGGTGGCCCCCGCCGAACTGGAGGCACTCCTGCTCACCCACCCCGGCATCGCCGACGCCGCCGTCATCGGCGCCTACAACGAGGACGGCAACGAGATCCCGCACGCCTTCGTCGTCCGCCAGCCCACCGCCGGCGGCCTCACCGAGAACGAGACCATGCTGTACGTCGCCGAACGCGTCGCACCCTACAAACGCGTCCGGAAGGTCACCTTCATCTCCGCGGTGCCCCGCGCGGCCTCCGGGAAGATCCTCCGCCGCGAACTGCGCGACCTGACGAAGACCCCCGGGGCACCCGAGGAGGGCCCATGACGTTGATCGGACAGACCCGCACCCGCGCCGTCACCACCCTCAGCCTCGACTCCACCGCCACCCGCAACGCCCTGTCCGCCGCCCTCGTCACCGAACTCGCCGAGGCCCTCACCGCCGGCGCCGAGGACCCCGACGTCCGCGCGATCGTCCTCACCCACACCGGTACGACGTTCAGCGCGGGCGCCGACCTGCGCGACCCGCCCCACCCCGACGCCCTGGTCGGCCTCCTCCGCCAGATCGTCGAACTGCCCAAACCGGTCGTCGCCAGGGTCACCGGCCACGTCCGCGCGGGCGGCCTCGGCCTGCTCGCCGCCTGCGACATCGCAGCCGCGTCCACCGACTCCACGTTCGCCTTCACCGAGGTGCGGATCGGAGTGGCCCCCGCCGTCATCTCCCTCCCGCTCCTCCCCCGCACCGACCCCCGGACCCTCGCCCGCTACTACCTCACCGGCGAACGCTTCGCCCCCGCCGAAGCCGTCCGCCTCGGCCTGCTCACCACCACGGCCGACGACGTCGACGCCGCACTCGCACCCGTCCTCGACGGCCTGCGCCACTCCGCACCCCAGGCCCTGGCCGAGACGAAACGGCTGCTCACGGCTAGGGTGCTGGAGACATTCGACCGGGATGCGGCCCACCTGACCGCACTCTCGGCCCGGCTGTTCGCCTCCGACCACGCACACGAGGGGATGACAGCCTTCCTCGAACGACGGGATGCGGCGTGGGTGGTGTGAGTACGACGGAACGCGCACGCGGCCCCCAGCCGGACCGCGCCCCCAAACAGGACCGCAGCCGGGTCACCCGGCAGCGCCTCCTGGAAGCCGCGGTGGCCTGTCTCGCCGAACACGGCTGGGCGGGCTCCACGGTCGCCGTCGTCGCCGAACGCGCCGGCGTCTCCCGGGGCGCCGCCCAGCACCACTTCCCGACCCGCGAGGACCTCTTCACCGCGGCCGTCGAATACGTCGCCGAGGAACGCTCCACGGCACTGCGCGCCCTGTTCCCGCAGGGCGCGGCGGACGACCGCAGGGCTGTCGTCTCGGCCCTCGTCGACCTCTACACCGGCCCCCTCTTCCGGGCCGCCCTCCACCTCTGGGTCGCCGCCTCCAACGAGGAGCAGCTCCGCCCCCGGGTCACCGAACTCGAAGCCCGCGTGGGCCGCGAGACCCACCGCATCGCCGTCGACCTCCTGAACGCCGACGAGACCCGCCCCGGCACCCGGGAAACGGTCCAGGGCCTCCTGGACATGGCAAGAGGCCTGGGCCTGGCCAACCTGCTCACGGACGACGGGGCGAGACGGGAGCGGGTGGTGACCCAGTGGGCGGCACTGCTGGACGAGGTGCTGGACAGCGCCCCATAGGGGCACCTCAGTGGGCGATGTCCGCGAACCCCTCGATGTCCTGAGGCCTCCGCACCCCCGGCCCCACATACTCCGCCGACGGCCGCACCAACCGCCCCGTCCGCTTCTGCTCGAGAATGTGCGCCGACCACCCGGCGGTCCGCGCACACGTGAACATCGACGTGAACATGTGCGCCGGCACCTCCGCGAAGTCCAGCATGATCGCCGCCCAGAACTCCACGTTCGTGGCGAGCACCCGATCCGGCCGACGGTTGTGCAGCTCCTCCAGCGCCGCCTTCTCCAGCGCCTCCGCGATCTCGAACCGCGGCGCCCCCAGCTCCCGCGCCGTCCGCCGCAGCACCCGTGCCCGCGGATCCTCCGCCCGGTACACCCGGTGCCCGAACCCCATCAGCCGCTCACCGCGGTCCAGGGCCTGCTTGACGTAGGCCTCCGCGTCCCCGGTCCGCTCGATCTCCTCGATCATCCCGAGCACCCGGGACGGCGCACCGCCGTGCAGCGGCCCCGACATGGCACCCACCGCACCCGACAGCGCCGCGGCGACGTCCGCACCGGTGGAGGCGATCACCCGGGCCGTGAACGTCGAGGCGTTCATGCCGTGCTCGGCGGCCGAGGTCCAGTACGCGTCCACGGCCGCGACATGCTTCGGGTCCGGCTCCCCACGCCACCGGATCATGAACCGCTCGACCACCGAGTTCGCCTTGTCGATCTCCCGCTGCGGCACCATCGGCAGCCCCTGCCCGCGCGCGGACTGGGCGACGTACGACAGGGCCATGACCGCGGCCCGCGCGAGGTCCTCACGGGCCTGCGCCGCGTCGATGTCCAGGAGCGGTTTCAGCCCCCACACGGGGGCGAGCATGGCGAGCGCGGACTGCACGTCCACCCGGATGTCACCCGAATGGACGGGGATGGGGAAGGGCTCGGCGGGCGGCAGCCCCGGATTGAAGGCACCGTCGACCAGCAGCCCCCACACGTTCCCGAAGGACACGTGGCCGACCAGATCCTCGATGTCGACGCCCCGGTACCGCAGGGCGCCCCCCTCCTTGTCCGGTTCGGCGATCTCCGTCTCGAACGCGACGACTCCTTCGAGCCCGGGTACGAAGTCGGACATGGGGCGGCTCCTCATGTGAGGTGGGCGGAGGCAACGTCACCATAACCCCGAGTGCCAGAATTGGGGAGTCCAGCGGCACTCAGTGCCACCTTCTGATGTCTTCCGCTGAAGTCGCACAGGCCGGTACGGCAAGATGACCGCGTGACCGACCGTGACCCCGCCGCCTCCGATTCCGAAGACTCCATCCACGACCCCGCTGCGATGCGCCAGCACTACCGGGCCGAGGGTTTCGACGAGAACGACCTGGCCGCACACCCCATGGACCAGTTCACCCACTGGTTCCGGCAGGCCGTACGGGCGGCCGACGACGGCATGATCTACGAACCCAACGCGATGATCGTCTCCACCGCCGACGCCCACGGCCGCCCCAGCTCGCGCACGGTCCTGATGAAGCAGTACGACACCCAGGGCTTCGTCTTCTACACCAACTACGGCTCCCGCAAGGCCCGCGACCTCGCCGAGAACCCGCACGTCTCGCTGCTCTTCCCCTGGCACCCCATCGGCCGCCAGGTCGTCGTCACCGGCACCGCCCGCCGCACCGGCCGCGACGAGACCGCCGCCTACTTCCGCACCCGCCCGCACGGCTCCCAGCTCGGCGCCTGGGCCAGCACCCAGTCCGCGGTCATCCACTCCCGCGCCGAACTCGACACGGCCTACGCCGAACTCAGCGCCCGCTACCCCGAGGGCGAACAGGTCCCCGTGCCCCCGCACTGGGGCGGCTTCCGCATCGCCCCCGAGACGGTCGAGTTCTGGCAGGGCCGCTACAACCGCCTCCACGACCGCCTCCGCTACACGGCCACCCCCGACGCCACCTGGCACGTGGAACGCCTCAGCCCCTGACCGGGTCCGCGAACGCAGACGACCCGCGAGCTCGGGTCCCTCCGCCTCGGCGGAGGAGCCGGCCGGACGTACCGGCGAGCTCACGGGTCGGGTGACTGCGTTGGATTGGCCGGCTGCATGCGTCTCGCGCACGCCGGTCCGGCACCGCACGTCGTGTGGTGGCGAGCCGCTAGCCCGCAGCCACCTCTTCCGTCCGATATGCATACATTTACCGAACCACCTCCTCTCCGAAGTAACAGCCACTCTAGGAAGCGCTTCGGAACGGCTCAACCGATTTTTATGTCGGTTCTTGCGGGAACACAGTGTGGGCTGCGTCACGTTCGAGTTGAATGAAAGGGCAGCGAGTGAACACCGACGCGCCGTGCGTGCGGACGCAGCCTGATGGGGGTCCAGGTGAGTGCTTCCCGGCGTAGTGGGACCACGGACGAGCTGGGGCCCGACGAGCCCGAGCCGGAGCCGGAGCGGGACGCTCCGGAGGACTCGGGCGGCTCCGACCTGCTCGCCGCGCTCCTCGACGGTATGGACGCGGCCCTGTGCGCCTTCGACGCGGACGGCTTCGTCACCCACTGGAACCGTGAGGCCGAGCGGATCCTGGGCTGGACGGCGGCCGAGGCGGTGGGCCGGCGCGGGTTCGCCGGGTGGGCGGTGCGCGAGGCGGACGCCGAGGAGATCGAGGGGCGGCTGATGGCCGCCATGCATGCCTCCGGACGTCAGGTGCACGAGTTCGCCCTGCTGACGAAGGACGGCGGGCGGGTCCTCGTACGGACGCAGTCGGCGGCCGTGCGCGGTCCTGACGGCAAGCCGGCGGGCGTGTACTGCGCGTTCAGCGAGGTGCACGCGCAGATCGACCTGGAGCGGTCGATCGCGCTCAGCGAGGCCCTGTTCGAGGACGCGGCCTGGGGTGTCGTACTCGTCGACGCGGATCTGCGGCCGGCCGTGGTCAACGCGCATGCCGCGCGGGCGCTCGGGATCGGCCGCTCGTCGGCGCTGGGGCGGCCGCTCGGGGAGCTGCTCGCGCAGGGCGTGGAGGATCTGGAGGGCGCGCTCACGCATGTGCTGGCCGAGGGTGCGCCGCCCGCGCCGGCCGAGATGTGGGTGAGCGTGCGGACGCCGGAGGGCGAGCAGCGGCGGTGCTGGCGGTCCGGTTTCCTGCGGCTGGCCTCACCGCTCGCGGAGGAGCCGGTTCCGCTCGGGGTGGGCTGGCTGTTCCAGGACGTCACGGAGGGCAGGCTCGCCGAGCAGGAGGCGGCCGTGCTGCGGTTCCGCGCCAACCAGCTGCACCGTGCGGCCCGCGCGGCCGCGGAGTGCGAGGACCCGGCGGAGGGTGCCACCGTGCATCTGGACTTCGCGCTGGCCGGGTTCGCCGACCATGCGGTGATCGACCGGGTGGTGGGCGGTGCCCGCGCGGACGGGGAGGCGGGTCCGGCGCGGCTGGTGCGGATCGCCACCACGCCCACCGGGGCGCCGGGCCCGAGCCTGCTGACGGGTGCGGCCGGGCTGCCGGTGCGGTACGAGGAGGGGCATCCGGCGTTGCAGTGCGTGGCGCGGGCGGGCAGTGTGCGGGCGGACGCCGGCGCGGTGCCGCCGGACCGGGCACGGGCGTGGGCGCTGGAGCGGCAGTGGCCCGGCGACGCGGTGCACGCGATGTGCGCGGTGCTGCGCAGCCGGGGGCGGACGCTGGGTGTGCTGACGTTCCTGCGCGGGCCGGGCCGTAGTCGTTTCGAACGGTTGGACGCCGTCTACGCGGAGGACGTGGCCGTGCGCATCGCCGCGGCGCTGGACCTGGCGGGGCTCGCGCGACAGCAGCGTTAGGGCCTGCGGGCGGCGGGAGAGGGTTCGCCGGACGGTGTCACTGCTGGTAGAAGATGCGGTCGGCGTACTCCGTGAACACCCGGGCGTTCCACTCGTGGCCGCCGTCGACGTTGCCCGAGCGCAGCAGTGGGGGCTCCAGGCCGCGGTCGGCGAGGGTGGCCGCGGTGGTGGCGAGGACCGCCTGGAGCAGGGCGCTGGTGACGACCGTGGAGGCGGGCGCGAAGGGCGCCGGGATGGTGTCGAGGGTCAGCTCGGCGTCCCCGACGGCGATCTTCGAGTCGAGTACGACGTCGCAGTGGTCCTTGAGGTACGTGCCGGAGGAGTGCCGTGACGTGGTCTGCCCGGCGTACGCCACGGAGGTCACGCCGATGACGTTGGCGCCGCGGCGGCGGGCTTCGACGGCCATCTCGACGGGCAGGGCGTTGCGGCCGGAGAGGGAGATGATCACGAGGGTGTCGCCGGCGCGCAGGGGTGAGGTGTCGAGGACGGCGGTGGCGAGGCCGTCGACGCGTTCGAGGCGGGAGCCGAGGGTGGCGGGCACCACGTCGACGCCGACGAGGCCGGGGGCGGACAGCAGGTTCATGAGGGCGAGGCCGCCCGCGCGGTAGACGAGGTCCTGGGCGGGGAGCGAGGAGTGCCCGGCGCCGAAGGCGAACAGCCTGCCGCCGGCGGCGACGGTGTCGGCGAGGAGGGTGCCGGCGGTGGCGATGGCCTCGGCCTCCTCGTCGCGGACCCGTTGCAGGAGGCCGATGGCGGCGTCGAAGAACAGGTCGGCGGGCGTGCCGTCGCTCATACGGGCCCCTTTGCACGGTCGGCGTCAGCGTCTGTGTCGCGGATCACCCTCCGGTCTGGACCATCTCGGTGTCAATACGGCCGGTGGGTCGGCGGGGTACGGCTGGTGCTGCCTGACGGCTCCGTTTTTCCGGTGCGGCCCGGTTGTCGGTGGGATCCGGCAGAATTGGTGTCAGGGCCAGCAGCGCACGCGGCCGGGCCGCCGGCAGAGGTAATCGAGGGGCACGTATGTCCGGACTGATCGACACCACGGAGATGTATCTCCGCACCATCCTCGAGCTCGAAGAGGAAGGCGTGGTCCCCATGCGCGCCCGCATCGCGGAGCGGCTCGACCAGAGCGGGCCGACGGTGAGCCAGACGGTGGCGCGGATGGAGCGGGACGGGCTGGTGTCCGTCGCCACCGACCGGCACCTGGAGCTGACCGACGAGGGCCGTCGGCTGGCGACGCGCGTGATGCGCAAGCACCGGCTCGCCGAGTGCCTGCTGGTCGACGTGATCGGCCTGGAGTGGGAGCAGGTGCACGCCGAGGCGTGTCGCTGGGAGCACGTGATGAGCGAGGCGGTGGAGCGGCGGGTGCTCGAGCTGCTGCGGCATCCCACCGAGTCGCCGTACGGCAATCCGATCCCTGGTCTGGAGGAGCTGGGCGAGAAGGACGGCGCCGATCCGTTCCTCGACGAGGGCATGGTGTCGCTGGCCGACCTGGATCCGGGTACGGACGGCAAGACGGTGGTGGTACGCCGGATCGGTGAGCCCATCCAGACCGACGCGCAGCTCATGTACACGCTGCGGCGGGCGGGTGTGCAGCCCGGTTCGGTGGTGAGTGTGACGGAGTCGGCCGGCGGGGTGCTGGTGGGCAGCGGCGGTGAGGCGGCCGAGCTGGAGTCGGTCGTGGCCTCCCACGTGTTCGTCGCCAAGCGCTGAGCGGGGGCAGCGGCGGCGGGATGCGCTGCGTCGAATCGCAGCGCTCGAAGCTTTCGCGTGCAAGGCTGTCGCGGGAGGCATGGGACCTGAGGGGGCGGGGAGGGTGTGCCGAGGACTTGGCCGGGGGCGCGGGCATGGGCTTGGCCCCGGCGCCTTTCGGCGCCGGGGCCTGTCCTCCCCTGTGCTGACCCGGAGCCCCGAGCTCCCAGGGTCATCCCCTCGGACCGTTTTCCCCGAGCGGTCCGTCCCCCGCAGAAGAAATCCCCCCGGCGGCGCCGATCATGCCTGGGGAGGGGTCACTCGAACGAGGGGTGTTGCCCGCAGGAACCCGATTTTCGAATAGGTATTCGATAGTCTGAGTGGTACCGGAGCATCACGAAGCGATACGAGGCGACACTAGGCACGCGGAGCTAGGGGGGTGCCAGGCCCATGGCACGGCGCATCGACGTGACGGGAGCCGGCGGCGTACACCTCGCCGCCTGGGAGTTCGCGGACCCGCCCAAGAAGGACGACCCGGAGCGGCCGTCCCCCGGCGTGCTGTTACTGCACGGCCTGATGGGCCGCGCCTCGCACTGGGCGTCCACCGCCCGCTGGCTCTCCGGGCGGCACCGGGCCGTCGCGCTCGACCAGCGCGGCCACGGCCAGAGCGACAAGCTCCCCCAGGCCGCGTACACCCGTGAGGCGTACGTCGAGGACGCCGCGGCCGCCATCGAGCAGCTGGGACTCGCCCCGGCCGTGGTCATCGGCCACGCCATGGGCGCGCTGACCGCCTGGCAGCTCGCCGCGAACCGCCCCGAACTGGTCCGGGGCGTGATCATCTGCGACATGCGGGCCTCCGCCCTCGGGGCGGCCTCGCAGCGCGAGTGGGCCGACTGGTTCGAGGCCTGGCCCGTCCCCTTCGCCACGCTCGCCGACGTACGCAAGTGGTTCGGCGAGGACGATCCCTGGGTGGAGCGGCCGAACCCGGCACGCGGGGAGTTCTACGCCGAGGTGATGCACGAGTGCGCCGACGGGTGGCGGCCGGTGTTCGACCCCGACCGGATGCTGAGCTCCCGGGAGACCTGGGTGTACGACGCGCACTGGGAGGAGCTGGCCCAGGTGCCGTGTCCCGCGCTGGTCGTGCGCGGGGTGGACGGGGAGCTGGGGCGGGCGGAGGCGCAGGAGATGGTTCGGGTGCTGCCGAAGGGGGAGTACGCCGAGGTGGCCGACGCCGGGCATCTGTTGCCCTATGACCGGCCTGAGGCGTGGCGGGCGGCTGTGGAGCCGTTTCTTGATCGGGTGGGGGAGTGAGGGGCGCGACCACAGGGGTGGCGGTGTCGTCTTGAGGGTGCGGGTGCGGGTGCGTCGTGGTCAGCGCCCCTGACGGGGCGCTGTGGTCAGCCTCTGCTCACCGCTGTCAGCCCGCCAGGTCCATCCCCGGCGACACCAGGTCGTTCCACTCCGGGATCAGATTGCCGAGCGGACACGCGTCGTG
>NZ_JBEYFC010000126.1:0-20537 GCF_040634175.1 Streptomyces sp. NPDC007162 | reverse complement strand
GCTGGTTGGTGAGATCGGCCCTACACCTCGCCGTTCATCCTGATCAGCGCGCTGCGCCCGGCCATGGCCAGCGCCGCGAAGAAGGCGGCGCGCGGCCGGTCGTACGTCGTCAACGTCTCCGCGATGGAGGGCGTCTTCGGCCGTGGCTACAAGGGCGCCGGACACCCCAACACCAACGCGGCCAAGGCGGCCATGAACATGGTCACCCGGACCAGCGCGGCGGAGATGTTCGAGTCCGACGGCATCCTCATGACCTCCGTCGACACCGGTTGGATCACCGACGAACGCCCCCACTTCGACAAGCTGCGGCTGGCCGAGGAGGGCTTCCACGCGCCGCTCGACCTGGTCGACGGCGCGGCCCGGGTCTACGACCCGATCGTGCGCGGCGAGGAGGGCGATGACGTGTACGGGGTCTTCCTGAAGGACTACGAGCCCGGCAAGTGGTGACCCGCACGTAACCGTGGGCGGCGCCCGGCACCGGCGGCCTGTCCTCGCGGGACCGCGCCCGGCGCAGGTCACGCGTTCTGCGTGGTGCGATCCCGCACGGGCCCACCCACGGGCCCGTCGCCCGCCGGGGCGGCCGCGTCACCGGCTCGATCTCGGGGACGTACGGCCGTCAGCCGGTCGGGCGTGCCGCTCGTACCCTGGTGCCGCCGTCCACCACCACGTCGGCCCCGGTCACCCACTCGGCGGCGTCCGACGCCAGCCACAGCACGGCCCGCGCCACGTCCTGCGGCTCCCCGATCCTCCCCATCGGCAGCCCCGCCGCGATCTCCCGTTCCCGCGGCTCCCACATGAACCGGGCCATCTCCGTGCGCACCAGCCCCGGCGACACCGAGTTCACCCGCACCCGGGGCGCCAGTTCCCCGGCCAGTTGCTGGGTGAGATGGAGCAGTGCCGCCTTGCTGGTGCCGTACGCCCCCACGTCGGGCCCCACGTGCGCCGCGCCCTCCGTGCAGATGTTGACCACCGCGCCGCCGTGCTCCCGCATCCAGCCCCGCCAGGCGCACTGGGTCAGCCGCAGCGGGGCCTCGACGTTGACCGTGAACGCGTCCCGCCACATGCCGAGGTCGGCGTTCATGAGCGGTCCGTACGGCCGGTTCGTGGCCGCGTTGTTGACCAGCACGTCCAGCCGCCCGAACTCGGCGAGCGCCAGCCGGGTCAACTCCCGGGCGTGCTCAGGGTCGGCCACACTGCCGGGCAGGCCGACACCGCCCAGCTCCGCGGCCGTACGCCGGACCTCGTCCGGGTCGCGGGCGCTCACGCACACCAGAGCCCCGGCCGCCGCGAACGCCTCCGCGACCGCGCGCCCGATCCCGCGCGTGCCACCGGTGACGACGGCCGCCCTGCCCCTGAACCCGTACGACCCTCCGCGCGACAGTCCGTACGATGACGTCATCGCCGTACCGTCTCATGACGGAGCGTCAGTCGACAGCCCCCAGACGGGAGTTGCGGGCCGCAACCAGTTCCAGGACGGTCCGCCAGTCCTCCAGGACGCCCGCGTCGAAACCGGCGGTGCGGCTCTCCTCGTCGGCCTGGCGCAGGCGCAGCACGTCCTCGTCGGTGGCGGCGCCGTCCCCGCGCACCAGGTGGTGCACCCGCTCCCCGAGCAGGTGCCGTACCGCGTGTGCGGCGGCGTCGGTGGTGCCCAGCAGTTCCCCGATCCCGTGCACCAGGGCCGCCACCTGGAGCTCCTTGTCGGCTGGGCGGCCACGGCGCAGCAACGCCGCGGTGCGCAGGGCGCGCTGGTGCCGGCAGGCGTACAGCAGATCCATCAGCTCCTCGACGCTGCGCAGCTCCATGCGTCAGTCCTTCCGCGAGACAGCCGTTGTCCTGTGCCATCGGATCAGGCCGAGTTTTCGACCCGGCCAACGCAACCTGAACTGCACAGCGTGTGCGGGCAGAGGCGCCCACGGGTAAATGCGGCATTATGTTACGAACGGGTTCTAGTCGGGGCCGGCGGAGTACGGAGCGACTCGCGATAGTTACACCTTGTTTGCACTCCCTATCGAGCGGACCAGTGCTCATTTGGTTAGTCTGTAGGGGACGGGCAGCAGCAAGGGGTCCCACCCACACCCATGGTCCGTCCCGGGGCGAGCCGGCGGACAACGGCCTGCTCTCCTGTGCGTTACCGGCGCCACCGCGTCCGACTGGCCTTCCATCCAGACCCGAGCGGGCGTCGAGCACCGGAACGCAGACCGTCCGGTACGCCCCGAGGGTGACCGACACATAAGGAGTGCGCGGTGACACCGGAGAAGACGAATCGCGAGCAGCGCCCCACGGAACGCACCGAGGGCGCGGGCAGCCGGTCAGGGCAGCTCGGCAGCCTCGACGTGTGGGCCCGGTCCGCCCCGATCCGCCTCGCAGGTTACGAAGAGGACCTCGCCGAGCCCCACATCCTGCCCAGCGTGGACTGACCCGACGGTCGGTCCTGTCGCGATCGCCGACGCGCATGGGCGTGCGAGACTCACGCCCATGCTGATCAGAGAAGCCACCGCGGCCGACTGGCCGCAGATCTGGCCCTTCTGGCACCGGATCGTCGCCGCCGCCGAGACGTACGGCTGGGACCCCGACACCTCGGAGGCAGCGGCCCGCGCCCTGTGGATGAGCCCGGCGAAACGTGTCTACGTCGCCGAGGACCCCGCCGGCACCGTCGTCGGCTCCGCCTATCTCACCCCCAACTACGGGGGCCCCGCGGCCAAGGTGGCCAACGCGGGCTTCATGGTCGACCCCGACCGCGGCGGCCGGGGCACCGGCCGCGCTCTCGCCGAGCACGTCCTCGCCGAGGCCCGGGCACACGGCTACCGGTCCATGGTCTTCAACGCCGTCGTCGAGACCAACCCGGCCGTCGCCCTGTGGACCTCTCTCGGCTTCACGATCCTCGGCACGGTCCCGCAGGCCTTCGACCACCCCCGGCACGGGCCGGTCGGCCTGCACATCATGTACCGCGCCCTGTGAAACCGCCCGGCCGGCGCCCCCGCGAGGTCAGTCGAGCGGTGCCGTCCGCCGCCACGGCCGCAGCACCTCCAGCCGGCGGGCCACGTCCAGCAGGACCGGCTCCGAACCCGGCCGCCCCACCAGCTGAACGGCGCACGGGGCGCCCGAGGGCAGGGTGCCGAACGGGACCGACATCGCCGGCCAGCCGGTGAGGTTCCAGGCCGGGGTGAACGGCGAGTAGTTCGAGCCGGCGAGGACGTTGCGGAACCAGCCCCGCTCGTGCCACGGCGCCGCCGCGGGCGAGCGGCGGGCCAGCGCCGGGGTGAGCAGCACGTCGTACTCGGCGAAGAACGGGGTGAGCCGGGCGCGCAGCCGGTCGCGGGAGTCGCTCGCCCGCACCCCCGGCAGGAAGCGGTGGCCCAGGGCCGCGTGCACCCGGGTCCGCCGCGCCAGCAGCGCGGGGTCCAGATCCGCCGCGTCCACCGCCGTGCCCGCGGTCCAGTGCCGGAGCGCGGTCACGCCGATCGACGGCGGGTACGGCGGTTCGGCGCGCCGCACCCGGTGCCCGGCGCCGGCCAGCAGCCCCGCCGCCTCGGCCACCGCGTTCGTGTACGGCCTGCTCACCGTCACCCCGACCAGCGGACTGCGCCGCGAGACGGCGATCCTCAGCGGCGGGCGCTCCCCGGTGACCGCGAACTCCTGCCCCGCCAGCACCGAGAGCATCATCCGGGCGTCCTCGACCGTGGTCGCCAGCGGCCCGTTCTCCGACATGCCGAACCAGTCGCCGTTGCCGATCCCGGCCGGTACCACCCCGAACCCCGGCTTGATGGTGACCAGACCGCAGTTGGCCGCCGGGATGCGCAGCGAGCCCATGCCGTCGTTGCCCACGGCGATCGGCACCAGCCCGGCGGCGACCGCGGCGGCGCTGCCGCCCGAGGAGCCACCTGCGCTGCGGGCGGTGTCCCAGGGGTTGCGGGTGATGCCGTGGGCCCCCTCGGTCGTACCGAACACACACAGCTCGGGCACGTTCGTGAGACCCACGACCACCGCGCCCGCCGCCCGCAGCCGGGCCACGGTGACATGGTCGGCCCCGGCGGGCGTGTCCGGTGTCGCCGCCGAACCGTCACGGTGCGCCTCGCCGCGTACCGCCAGATTGTCCTTCACAGCCAACGGCACCCCGGCGAGAGGCAGTTCGCCGAGGCCGGCGCGGGCCGCGACCTCGTCCGCCTCGGCGAGCGCCGCGTCCGCGCGGACCTTGCGGAAGGCTCCGATCCGCCCGTCCAGCCGTGCGATCCGCTCCAGGTGCTCGGTCACCACCTGCCTGGGGGTGACCCGCTTCTCCCGAACGGCGGCGGCGATCTCGGCGGCGGTCCGGCCGACCCAGTTGGTCACGGGCACTCCCAGGGGTGCGGAAAGGGGCTTACTCGTCGGTATGAAAGGGCACTCTGCCGCGCCGCAGGCTCCGCGTCGAGAGCGTTCGCCCCGCGGATCGGCCGTCACCGTTCGAACCGTTCCCACAGGTCATCGGAGATCTGGCGCAACTTCCGTGTGTGCAGGCCCCATTGACAGCGCGGCCGTCGGGCACGCACCGGGGTGGCGGGACCTGACGAGGGTGCCGGTGGCCGACGGGGCGTACACCTTCCGTGCGGACGGGACGTCGTTCACCGTGTCCGTGTTCCGCACGGCGGACGGCTATGCGAGCCTGCGCGGTGCCGACGGCTGCCTGGAGATACGCGGCGGCAAGCTCACGCTCAACGTCCCGCTCCAGCCCGGCGTCGAGGCGGCCTGGGAGCCCTGCGACAGCGCGAACACCCTGCAGTGCTGGGAGTTGGAGCCCGCGGCCGGCGGTTACCGCCTGATCAACGCGATCACCCGCATGGCACTGTCCGTGACCGGCGACGGCCGGCCGGTCCAGTACCCGCCGGACCGACGCACCCCCGCCCTCTGGCACCTCTCCTGATCCGAGGAGCACCCCCATGGATCTCTCAAGGCGTGTCTTCGTCGCCTCGGCGGCCGCCGCGGCGGGACGGCGGGCCTCCCGGCCCTCCCCGCCACCGCCGCGGACCCCGACCTCCCGCATCCCGGTCGGTGCGGACGACACCCCGGCCGACCTCCTCCGCAAGGCCTCCCAAGTCCGGCCCACCGCACGGCAGATCGCCTGGCAGGCCCTGGAGCGCACGGCCTTCCCGCACTTCGGCGTGAACACCTTCACCGGCCTGGAGCGGGGCACCGGTGACGAGGACCCGGACGTCTTCCAGCCCACGGCTCGCACGGTTCGGGTTGTACCGCTCCCGGGGCTGACGGGGGCCCACCGCCTCGCGTCCGGGGCGCGAGGAACTGCGCGACCAGCCCCCACGCACCCGCACCCGCGACACAACGGCCTAACCCCCCACCTGCGCGCGCAACCACTCCTCCACCTCCCCCACATGCGCCGCCGCCGCGGCCCTCGCCGCCTCCGGATCCCGGGCGACGAGGGCCCGGTGAATCGCCGCATGCTCCCGTCGCGTCCGTGCGAACGCCCCCTCCTCCTCGTATCCCCGCCACACCCGGGCCCGGAACGTCCGCGACGACAGCCCCTCCAGGATCGCGGCCATCGTCTCGTTCCCCGCGGCCCCCGCGATCACCTGGTGGAACGCGAGATCGTGCGCGAGGATCTCCTCGGGATCGTCCGTCGCGTTCATCGCCGCCAGGTGCTTCTCCACCTCGGCCAGCTGGTCGGCCGTGATCCGCGCCGCGGCCAGCGCCGTGGCCGTCGACTCCAGTACCCGCCGCACCTCGAGGAGTTCCACCAGCCGCGGCCCCCGGGACAGATCGGCGACCACGCCGAACGTCTCCAGGAGGTCACCCGCCTCCAGCTGGGTGACGTAGATGCCGGAGCCGTGCCGGGCCTCCAGGACGCCCAGCACCGTCAGCGCGCGGATCGCCTCGCGCATGGAGCTGCGGGACATGCCCAGCTGTGCGGCGAGATCCCGCTCCGTGGGCAGCCGCTGGCCGGGCTCCAGACGGCCCTCCGCGATCATCGCCTTGATCCGCTCGATGGCGCGCTGCGTCACCGTGCCCTTCTGGGGCGCCGTCTCGTCCACACCGCTCCTCCTGTTGCCGGTGCGCCGAAGTCTAACCAGCAAGGTGGTCCGACCACTACCGCCCATTCGGCGGGAAAATCGCGCCTGCGGGGTGTCGAAACCGCCGAGTGGTCTGATAAGTATGCGGTCATCTGCTCGAACACGCTCGATGAGGAGCTGCCAGATGCACGGCAGAACACTGCGGAAGCGGAACCGGTCCCGGATCATCGGCGCGACGGCCCTGGCCGTCGGTGCCTCGCTCGCGCTCGCCGCCTGCGGCAGTACCAAGGACACCGGCAGCGGCAGCGCCGGAGGCGGCGGCGCCGGCAAGGTCGGGGTGGTCCTGCCCCTGCTGACCTCGCCGTTCTGGCAGTCGTACAACGACTACGTGCCCAAGATGGCGAAGTCCGAGGGAGTCGAGGCGCTGAAGACGGTCAACTCCAACAGCGATCCCTCGCAGCAGATCACCGACATCAACAACGAACTCAACCAGGGCGTGAAGGGGCTGGTCGTCGCCCCGCTGGACAGCGCCGCCATCGAGGCGGGCCTGGACCAGGCCGAGCGCAAGGGCGTACCGGTGGTCGCCGTGGACGTGGCGCCCGACAAGGGCAAGGTCGCCATGGTGGTGCGCGCCGACAACGTCGCCTACGGCACCAAGGCCTGCGACTACCTCGGGCAGCACGTCACCAGCGGCAAGGTCGTACAGATCATGGGCGACCTCGCCTCGGTCAACGGCCGGGACCGCTCCGAGGCGTTCCGCGCCTGCGTGAAGAAGAAGTACCCGAAGCTCAAGGTCCTGGAGATCCCGGCCAAGTGGGAGTCCGACACGGCCGCCTCCCAGCTGGGCACCCTGCTCAACGCCAACCCCGACATCAAGGGCATCTACATGCAGGCCGGCGGTGTCTACCTGGCGCCGACCCTGCAGACCCTGAAGTCCAAGGGCATGCTCAAGACCGCAGGGCAGAGCGGGCACATAGTGATCGTCTCCAACGACGGCATCCCGCAGGAGTTCGACGCCATCCGCAAGGGCCAGATCGACGCCACCGTCTCCCAGCCCGCCGACACCTACGCCAAGTACGGCATGTACTACATCAAGGCGGCGATGGAGGGGAAGACGTTCGAGCCGGGCCCCACCGACCACGACTCCACGATCGTCAAGCTGCCGAACGGCATCCTGGAGGACCAGCTGCCCGCGCCCCTGGTCACCAAGGAGAACGTGGACGACCCGAAGCTGTGGGGCAACACGGTCAAATGATCACGCCACTTGTTGAGGCCCGGGAGATCGTCAAGCGGTACGGCCCCACCGTCGCACTCGCCGACGGCCGGCTCACCGTACTGCCCGGCGAGTCCCACGCCCTCGTCGGCCGCAACGGCGCCGGCAAGTCCACCCTGGTCAACGTCCTCACCGGGCTCCAGGTCCCGGACGAGGGCACGGTCCGCTTCGACGGCGAACCGGCGCCCCCGCCGGCCGACCGGGACGCCTGGCGGCGCAAGGTCGCCTGCGTCTACCAGAAACCCACGGTCGTCCCCGAGCTGACGGTCGCCGAGAACCTCTTCATCAACCGGCAGCCCCTGCGGCGGGGGTTCATCAGCTGGCGGCGGCTGCACCACGAGGCCGCGGCGCTCCTCGACACCTGGGACGTCCGGGTCGACCCCGAGGCCCGTACCGCCGACCTCAAGGTCGAGGACCGCCAGATGGTCGAGATCGCCCGGGCGCTCAGCTTCGGCGCCCGGTTCATCGTCCTGGACGAGCCGACCGCCCAGCTCGACAACCGCGAGATCGAGCGGCTGTTCGGCCGGATGCGGGCGCTCCAGGACTCCGGCGTGACCTTCCTGTTCATCTCGCACCACCTCCAGGAGGTCTACGAGGTCTGCCAGACCGTCACCGTGCTCCGCGACGCCCGCTGGATCATCACCGCCCCCGTCGCCGACCTGCCCAGGGCCGCCCTGGTGGAGGCGATGGCGGGGGAGGCCGTCACCCGGCAGGACCAGCGGGCCCGGGACGCGGTGCCCGCCGGGGCGCCCGTGGTGCTCAGCGCGCGGGGGCTCAGCTCCGAGTCGTACGACGGCATCGACCTCACCGTCCGCAGCGGGGAGGTCGTCGGACTCGCCGGTACCAGCGGGAGCGGCAAGATCGAGCTCGCCGAGACCATCGCGGGGCTGCGCACGCCGACCGGCGGCACCGCGCGGGTGGCGGAGCGGCCGCTGCCGTTCGGTGACGTGCGCGCCACGCTCGGGGCCGGGGTCGGCTTCGTGCCCCGGGACCGGCACGACCAGGGCCTGGTCCCGGGGATGAGCATCGGCGACAACGCCACCATGACCGTGCTCGACCGGCTCGGCCGCGGCGGGTTCGTCGGCACCGACCGCAAGCGCGGCTTCGCCACCGGCCTCATCGAACGCCTCGACATCCACGCCGAGGGCCCCGACCAGCCCGTCTCCGACCTGTCCGGCGGCAACGCGCAGAAGGTCGTCATGGCCCGCGCCCTGGCCTCCGACCCCCGGCTCCTGGTCCTCGTCAACCCCACCGCGGGCGTCGACGTGAAGTCCAAGGAGTCCCTGCTGGCCCGCGTGGACAGCGCCCGTGAGGACGGCACCGCCGTGCTGGTCGTCTCCGACGAACTCGACGACCTGCGCCGCTGCGACCGTGTCCTCGTCCTCTTCCACGGCCGGATCGTCGCCGAACACCCGGCCGGCTGGCACGACCACGAGCTGATCGCCTCCATAGAAGGAGTGGACTCCATGCCCCCGGGAGCTGACTCCCCGTCCGAAGGAGTGGACCATGGCTGAGACCAAGGCCCCGCCGCTCACCCCGGTGCGCTCCCCGGACCCACGCGCGGCCCGCACCGTCATCCTCCGCCGCGCCCGTGAACTCGCCCTCGTACCCGCCCTGTTGCTGCTCATGGTGCTCGGGGCGGTGGTCAACGACTCGTTCCTCACCGAACGCAACCTGATCTCCATCCTCGGGGCCTCCGCGGCCCTCGCGATGGTCGTGCTCGCCGAGTCGCTGGTCCTGATCACCGGCAAGTTCGACCTCTCCCTGGAATCGGTCGTCGGCATCGCGCCCGCGGTGGGCGCCCTGCTGGTGCTGCCGTCCGCCGAGTCCGGCTGGGGCACCGAGTTCCCCACCGCGCTCGCCATGGTGGCGATCCTGGTCGTCGGCGCCGCGGTCGGTGCCTTCAACGGCATCCTGGTCGTCAAGTTCAAGCTGAACGCCTTCATCGTGACCCTCGCGATGCTGATCGTGCTGCGCGGTGTGCTGGTCGGCGCGACCAAGGGCAAGACCCTGTTCGGGATGCCCGACAGCTTCTTCACCCTGGCCACCTCCACCTTCCTCAACGTCCCCATGTCGGTGTGGCTGGCGGCGGTGGCCTTCGCGGTCACCGGCCTCGTCCTGAAGTACCACCGCGTCGGCCGCGCCCTGTACGCCATCGGCGGCAACGCCGACGCGGCCCGCGCCGCCGGCATCCGCGTCGACCGTGTGATGCTCGGGGTCTTCGTGGTCGCCGGGGTCCTCGCCTCCGTCGGCGGCATCATGCAGACCGGGTACGTGGGCGCGATCAGCGCCAACCAGGGCAACAACATGATCTTCACGGTGTTCGCGGCGGCGGTGATCGGTGGAATCAGCCTGGACGGCGGCAAGGGCACCATGTTCGGTGCCCTGACCGGCGTCCTCCTGCTGGGCGTCGTACAGAACCTGCTCACCCTGGCGCAGGTGCCGTCGTTCTGGATCCAGGCCATCTACGGCGGCATCATCCTCGTCGCCCTCATGATCGCCCGTGTCACCACGGGACGGGCCCAGGACTGACCGGCCCGCGTCCGCACCTCCCCTGACCGAAAGGCAACCCGTGTCCGCGAGTCCCGCCCGCGTCATTGCGGTCGACACCCACGACATCCGCTTCCCCACCTCGCGCGAGCTCGACGGCTCCGACGCGATGAACCCGGACCCCGACTACTCGGCGGCCTATGTCGTGCTGCGCACCGACGCCGCCGACGGGCACGAGGGACACGGGTTCACGTTCACCATCGGGCGGGGCAACGACGTCCAGGTCGCCGCGATCGACGCGTTGCGGAACCATGTGCTCGGCCGCCCGGTCGACGAGATCTGCGACGACCCCTCGGCCCTCTACCGGGACCTGATCGGCGACAGCCAGCTGCGCTGGCTCGGACCCGAGAAGGGCGTGATGCACATGGCGATCGGCGCGGTGATCAACGCCGTCTGGGACCTCGCCGCCCGCCGCGCCGGGAAACCGCTGTGGCAGCTGCTCGCCGACGCCGAACCGGAATGGATCGTCCGGCAGATCGACTTCCGCTACCTCACCGACGCCCTCACCCCGGAGGAGGCCCTCGCCATCCTGCGCCGGGGCCGCGAGGGCGCCGCGGAGCGCCGGGCCCGGCTCCTGGAGCGCGGCTTCCCCGCCTACACCACCTCCGCCGGGTGGCTCGGCTACGACGACGAGAAGCTCACCCGGCTCGCCGCCCAGGCGGTCGCCGACGGCTTCCGGCAGATCAAGCTGAAGGTCGGCGCCGACCTCGCCGACGACATCCGCCGCTGCCGGGTCGCCCGCGCGGTCGTCGGACCGGACATCCGGATGGCCGTCGACGCCAACCAGCGCTGGGACGTCGACGAGGCGATCCGCTGGACGAAGGCCCTCGCCGAGTTCGACCCGTACTGGATCGAGGAGCCCACCAGCCCCGACGACATCCTCGGCCACGCGGCCGTCCGCCGGGCCGTCGCCCCGATCCGGGTCGCCACCGGCGAACACGTCCAGAACCGGATCGTCTTCAAGCAGCTGCTCCAGGCCGGTGCCCTCGACGTCGTCCAGATCGACGCGGCCCGGGTCGGCGGCGTCAACGAGAACCTCGCCGTCCTGCTGCTCGCCGCCAAGTTCGGCGTCCCGGTCTGCCCGCACGCGGGCGGCGTCGGACTGTGCGAACTCGTCCAGCACCTCTCGATGTTCGACTACCTCGCGGTCGCCGGCACCACCGAGGACCGGGTCATCGAGTACGTCGACCATCTGCACGACCACTTCCTCGATCCGGTGGTGATCCGCGAGGGTCACTACACGGCACCCACCGCACCGGGCTTCTCGGCCGCCATGCGACCGGAGTCCGTCGCGGAGTACACGTATCCCGGCGGCACCTTCTGGGCCGCCGACGCGCAGACGCAGAAGGGACAGGCGGCATGACCGACTTCGCGGGCCTGAAGGCCCTGGTCACCGGCGGAGCCTCCGGGATCGGGCGGGCCACCGCCGAGCTCCTCGCCGAGCGCGGCGCCCAGGTCGCCGTCCTCGACCTCGACCCGGCCACCGTCGAGAAACCGCTGCTCGGCTTCCAGGCCGACGTCACCGACGACACCTCCGTGCGCGCGGCCGTGACGAGCGCCGTCGAGGCCCTCGGCGGGCTCGACGTCCTGGTCAACAACGCGGGGATCGGCGCCCAGGGCACCGTCGAGGACAACGACGACGACGAATGGCACCGCGTCCTCGACGTCAATGTCCTCGGCATGGTCCGCACCGCCCGCGCCGCCCTCCCGCACCTGCGCCGCTCCCGGCACGCGGCCGTCGTCAACACCTGCTCCATCGCCGCCACCGCCGGCCTGCCGCAACGCGCCCTCTACAGCGCCAGCAAGGGCGCGGTGTACTCACTCACCCTGGCCATGGCCGCCGACCACGTCCGCGAGGGCGTCCGCGTCAACTGTGTCAACCCCGGTACGGCGGACACCCCGTGGATCGGCCGTCTCCTGGACGGGGCTCCCGACCCGGCCGCCGAACGCGCCGCGCTGGAGGCCCGCCAGCCCTCCGGGCGCCTGGTCTCCGCCGCCGAGGTCGCCGCGGCCATCGCCTACCTGGCGAGCCCGCTGTCCGGCGCCACCACCGGCACCTCCCTCGCGGTCGACGGCGGCCTGCAGGGCCTGCGCCTCCGCCCGGCGGGACAGTGAGCACCCTCGGCCGGAGCGGCGTCCGGGTCAGCCCCCTGGGCCTCGGCGCCGCCGTCATCGGCAACCTCTACACCGAAGTCTCCGACCAGCAGGCGCACGACACGGTCACCGAAGCCTGGCAGCAGGGCATCCGCTACTTCGACACCGCCCCGCACTACGGCCTCGGCCTGTCCGAACGCCGCCTGGGAGAGGCGCTGCGCGGGTACGACCGGGACTCCTACGCGCTCTCCACCAAGGTCGGCCGCCGGCTGGAACCGGCCGCCGGCACCGGCGACGACCGCGCACAGGGCTTCGCCGTCCCCGACACCCACCGCCGGGTCTGGGACTTCACCGGCGACGGCATCCGGCGCACCCTGGAGGCCAGCCTGGACCGGCTCGGCCTCGACCGGGTCGACGTCGTCTACCTCCACGACCCGGACGACCACGCCGAACAGGCCTTCCGCGAGGGCTACCCGGCACTGGAGAGACTCCGCTCCGAAGGGGTCGTCGGCGCGATCGGCGCGGGCATGAACCAGACGCCGATGCTCACCCGGTTCGTCCGCGACACCGACGTCGACGTGGTGCTGTGCGCCGGCCGCTACACCCTCCTCGACCCGAGCGCCCTCGCCGACCTGCTCCCGGCCGCCGTGGAACGCGGTACCTCGGTGGTGATCGGCGGCGCCTTCAACTCCGGTCTGCTGGCCGATCCGAAACCGGACGCCACCTACAACTACGCGCAGGCACCGGACGAGTTGCTGGCCCGTGCCCTGCGTCTCAAGTCGCTCGCGGAACAGCACGGCAGCACGCTCCGGGCCGCCGCCCTCGCCTTCTGCGCCGCCCACCCGGCCGTGGCGAGCGTCCTGGTCGGCGCCCGCTCGGCGGCCGAGATCGCGGACGGGGCACGGCAGTTCGCCACGCCCGTCCCGGCCGCCTTCTGGCAGGAGCTGCGCGACACCGGCCTGCTGCCCGCCGACGTCCCCGTACCCACCGGGGAACGGCCATGAGAATCGCCCTGCACACCAAGGTCCGCGCCGACCGCGTCGCCGAGTACGAGTCCGCCCACCGCGAGGTCCCCACCGAACTCACCGACGCCATCCGCGCCGCCGGTGCCACCTCGTGGACGATCTGGCGCAGCGGCACCGACCTCTTCCACGTCCTGGACTGCGCCGACTACGGCCGCCTCCTCGCCGAACTGGAGAAGCTGCCGGTCAACCTCGCCTGGCAGGCCCGGATGGCCGAACTCCTCGACGTCGTCCACGACTACTCCGAGACGGGTGCGGGGGCCGGCCTGCCCGTCGTGTGGGAGCTGCCGTGACCGTCGACGCCCACCACCACGTCTGGGACCTGTCGGTACGGGACCAGGACTGGCTCACCGGTCCCGAACTTGTGCCCCTCAGGAGGAACTTCACCGTCGAGGACCTCGAACCCGAGGCGCGCGCGGCGGGCGTCACCCGCACCGTCCTCGTCCAGACGGTCACCGTGCCCGAGGAGACCCCCGAGTTCCTGGTCCTCGCCGACACCCACGACCTGGTCGCCGGAGTCGTCGGCTGGACCGACCTGACCCGCCCGGACATCGCCGACGAACTCGCCCGCCTGCGCGGACTCCCCGGCGGCCGGTACCTGAAGGGCGTCCGCCACCAGGTCCAGGGCGAACCCGACCCGCGGTGGCTGCTGCGCCCCGACGTCCACCGGGGTCTCACCGCCGTCGCCGACGCGGGCCTCGTCTACGACCTCGTCGTGCTGCCCCACCAGCTCCCGGCCGCCGCCGAGGCCGCGCGGTCGCACCCGAGGCTCACCTTCGTCCTCGACCACCTGGGCAAACCCCCCATCGCCGCGGGCACCACGGAACCGTGGGCCACCGCGGTACGCGCCCTCGCCGCCCTGCCCAACACCGTCTGCAAGCTCTCCGGCATGGTCACCGAGGCCGACCCCGCCTCCTGGACCCTCGACGACCTGCGCCCGTACGCCGAGACCGTGCTGGACGCCTTCGGCCCGGACCGGCTGATGTCCGGCTCGGACTGGCCGGTGTGCACCCTGGCCGGGAGCTACGCCGAGGTCCTCGACGCGGCACGCCGGCTGATCCCCGCGGCCGAACACACCGCCGTCTTCGAGACCACCGCCACCCGCGTGTACGGCCTGTGAACCGACCCGCCACCCGCGTCAACGGCCTGTGGACCGGCCCGCCCCCGCCAGACGGGTCGGCGGCATGAACTCCCGTACGTACGTGCGCTCCCAGCACGCGCCCGTCTCCCGCAGCTCCCGCCAGGTCGTGTAGCGGTAGCGGAAGAGGCGGGCCCGGACGTAGCGCGGGGGTTCGCCGGGCGGGAACGGGGAGCGGCGCAGCAGCCGCAGGGTGTCGCGGTCCTCCTCCAGGAGGCGCTCCACCAGGCCGCCGAACCAGTCGCCGGCGTAGGCGGGGGAGAGGGCGGCGAACCACATCAGCCAGTCCAGGCGGAGGTGGTAGGGCGCGAACTGGCGCGGCCAGCGCCGGGGATCGCTCGGCTTGCCCTTGAACTCGTACTCCCGCCAGTCGGAGTCCTCGCGCGGGGTGCCGTCCCGGGTGCCCTCCACCACCACCTCGTACCGGATCCGGCTGACGCTGCCGAAGGCGCCGTAGGTGTTGACCAGGTGGAGCGGGTCGAAGGACCGGTTCATGACCTGGCGGCGGGAGACCATGTTCACCACGGGGCGGTGGCTCAGGAACAGGATGAGCGCGGCCACGGCGAGGACGACGACCTCGAACCAGAGCGGGGCGGGGGGCGCGGTCGTACGGTCCGTGGGCAGCCGCAGCGCCGACACGGCCACGACGATGGTGATCCAGTTCAGCCAGGAGAAGTTGCCGGACGCCACCAGCCACAGCTGGGTGAGGATCATCAGGGAGGCGGCGGCCGTCGAGATCGGCTGCGGGGCGAACAACAGGAACGGAACGACCAGTTGGGTGAAGTGGTTCGCGGCCACCTCCGCCTTGTGCACCGGTCCGGGCAGGTGGTGGAAGAACCAGCTCAGCGGACCCGGCATCGGCTGGGTCTCGTGGTGGTAGTGCAGACAGGTCAGCTTGCGCCAGCAGGCGTCCCCGCGCATCTTGATCAGACCCGCCCCGAACTCCACCCGGAACAGGATCCAGCGCAGCAGGAAGAGGACCACGACCGGCGGGGCCACCTCGTCGTTGCCGAGGAACACGGCCAGGAAGCCGACCTCCAGGAGCAGCGACTCCCAGCCGAACGCGTACCACGTCTGGCCGACGTTCACGATCGACAGGTACAGCGCCCAGGGCACCAGCCACAGCAGCATGCCCGCCCAGAGCGGGAGTTCGGAGTCGGCGCCCGCCAGCAGCGCCACCGCCACCGCGCAGCCCGTCCAGGCGCAGCCCGCGAAGAGGCGGTCCGAGTAGCGCAGGTGGAAGAGGCTCGGGGCCCGCCGGAAGGGGACCCGCGCCACGAACCTCGGGATCGGCAGCATCCCGCGCTCGCCGAGCAGGGCCCGGAACTGGAGCGCCGCCGTCAGGAACGCGAAGAGGTACATACCGGCCAGAGCCCGCTGGAAGACCAGCCGGCTCAGCCAGTACCCGGGTGCGGTGAACCAGTCCACGGCCGTGCGCTCCTGCCTGTGCCCAGTGTCGGGAAGGGGCCCGTCACCCTGTGTACCTCGCGCCCGCGCTTGCGTAACCCGGGCGAGTGAAGTGGACAATAGGGATGAATTGCCCGGCCGGGGTTCCCCTGGCATGGTGGCCCCATGGCTGATCGGGGAGCGAGCGCTCCGTCACTCCCGGACGACTGGCCCGCCCACCCGGACCACCCGATCCTGGCACTCAACCGCCTGGGCACCTTCGACTGGGACCTGGACGCCGGTCTGTTCCACCTGGACGCCCAGGCGTACGAGGTGTTCGACCTGCTCCCCGAGGAGTACGACGGTCGTCCCGAGGGCCTCGCGGTGCGGGTGCCCCCGTCGGAGGGCAGCAGGCTGGACGCGGTGGTGTCCCAGGCCATCAAGGACGGCAGCGAGAACTACGGGGCGTACTTCCGGATCCGCCGCCGCGACGGCACGCTGCGCTGGACCCACACCCAGGGCTACATCCGGCGTGACGGGACGGGCCGCCCGCGCCGGGTCGTGGGCGTCGTCCGGGACGCCACCCGGGAACTGGAGGACAGCGAGGCGTACAGCCCGCGCGCCGCCCAGGACGAGGCGCTGCGGCAGCAGACCAACGTCGTCCAGGTCATCACCGTCGCCCTCGCGCACGCCCGGAGCGTCCAGGACGTCATCGACGCCCTCAAGGACGCCCACGGCATCCCCAACCTGGGGGCGACCAGCCTGGTGATGGGCCTGGTGGAGGCCGGCCGGATCCGGCTGGTCGCGGAGGGGCCGGTGGGCAGCTTCGTGCCCGGCACCCGGATCACCCGCGTGGAGGAGCCCTACCCGATGGGCGAGGTGGTGCGCACCCTCACCCCGCGCTTCATCGAGTCGGCCGAGGACTTCGCCGAGAGCTATCCGATCCTGTGGCCGCACATCACCGGCCTGCGCATCACCTCGGCCGCCTACCTGCCGCTGATCGCCCAGGCCCGCCCGATCGGCGCCATGGGCCTGCTCTACAACGACCGGCACGGCTTCTCCGACGAGGAACGAGCCGTCCTGGTCGCCCTCGGCAGCAGCATCGCGCAGAGCCTGCAGCGGGCCATGCTCTACGAGCAGGAGAAGGACCTGGCCCAGGGCCTCCAGCAGGCGATGCTGCCGCGCACCATCCCGAGCGTGCGCGGCGCCGACGTCGCGGTCCGCTACCGCTCGGCGAGCGCGGGCGGGTCCCTGGGCCGGGACATCGGCGGCGACTGGTACGATCTGATCCCGCTGCCCGGGGGACGGGTCGGCGCGGTCATCGGCGACGTCCAGGGCCACGACACGCACGCCGCGGCTGTCATGGGCCAGCTGCGCATCGTGCTGCGCGCCTACGCCGCCGAGGGCCACGCCCCGGCCACCGTGATGGCCCGCGCCTCGGTCTTCCTGGACGAACTGGACACCGACCGCTTCGCCACCTGCCTGTACGCCGAGGCCGACCTGGCCACCGGCGTCGTCCAGGTGGTCCGCGCGGGGCACATCGACCCGCTGGTCCGCGGCGCCGACGGCGGCTGCCGCCGGGTGCCCGTCGAGGGCGGGCTGCCGCTCGGCCTGTCCGCCGAGTTCGGAAGCTTGGAGTACCCGGTGTCCACGCTGGAGCTGGATCCCGGCGAGACCCTGCTGCTGTGCACCGACGGGCTGGTCGAGACGCCCGGCACCGATCTCGGCGAGGGGATGCGCGCCCTGTCGGAGCAGGCCGCCGCCGGGCCCGAGGACGTACGGGACCTGGCCGACCGGCTCATCGAGATCGCCGAGGAGCGCGGCGGCGACGACGACGTGGCCCTGCTCCTGCTGCGCCGCCGCGGCCAGGACAGCACCCAGGCCGTCGGCCGTCTCCAGCAGCACGTGGCCTCCGGCGATCCCGAGGCGCTCAGCCTGGCCCGGCACATGATCCGCGCAGCCGTCCGCGCCTGGGGCGCCGGGGACCGCGCGGACGATGTCGAACTGATCGCCGACGAGCTGATCACCAACGTCCTGATGCACACCGAGGGCTCCGCGATCGTCACCCTCAGGGTCCTCGGCGGCAGCGAACGCCGGCTGCGCGTCGAGGTCGAGGACTCCTCCAGCGCCCTGCCGCGCCGCCGGGAAGCGGGCGAGAACGGGGTGTCCGGGCGGGGGCTGCTGCTGGTCGAGATGCTGACCGACGTCTGGGGCGTGGAGGCACGAGGTGGCGGCAAGGCCGTGTGGTGCGAGTTCCGGATGCCGAAGAAGACGGACGCGGCCTGACCCCGCCGACCCAGGATGGCACTCTGGACACATGCCCGAACTGCCCGAGGTGGAAGCGCTCAGGGACTTCCTGACCGAGAACCTGATCGGCCACGAGGTCATCCGTGTGCTGCCGGTCGCCATCAGCGTCCTGAAGACGTACGACCCGCCGGTCGGCGCCTTCGAGGGCAGCGAGGTCGTCGCCGTGCACCGGCACGGCAAGTTCCTGGACATCGAGGGCGACGGCGGCCTGCGATTCGTCACCCACCTGGCCCGCGCGGGCTGGCTCCAGTGGAAGGACCGGCTCCCGGACGGGCCGCCCCGGCCCGGCAAGGGCCCCTTGGCACTGCGGGTGGCCCTGGAGACCGGTGCGGGCTTCGACCTCACCGAGGCCGGCACCCAGAAGAAGCTCGCCGTGTACGTCGTCCGCGATCCGCGGGAGGTCCCCGGCATCGCCCGGCTCGGCCCCGACCCGCTCGCCGACGGCTTCGACGAGGCCCGGCTCGCCGCCCTGCTCAAGGACGAACGGCGGCAGCTCAAGGGCGCTCTGCGTGACCAGAGCCTGATCGCCGGGGTGGGCAACGCCTACAGCGACGAGATCCTGCACGCGGCGCGGATGTCACCGTTCAAGCTGGCCGCGTCCCTGACGCCGGACGAGGTCCACGGACTCTACGAGGCGCTGCGCAGCACCCTCGGCGAGGCGGTGGAGCGCTCCCACGGCCTGGCGGCGGGCCGGCTCAAGGCGGAGAAGAAGAGCGGACTGCGGGTCCACGGCCGGACCGGCGAGCCCTGCCCGGTGTGCGGCGACACCATCCGAGAAGTCTCCTTCAGCGACTCCTCGCTGCAGTACTGCCCGACCTGCCAGACCGGCGGGAAGCCGCTCGCCGACCGCAGGCTGTCCCGGCTGATCAAATGACCCGCGGTCACTTGGGGTCGATGGTCACGAGGCGGTGTCCGTCCGCGCTGCGTACCTCGTAGTGGTCGATCTCGTCGGGGTGCATCGAGGAACCGCCCGCCATGGTGCTCACGCGGCCGTCGTGGTCCCGCTCGGCCCAGGTGGTGACGATCTGCTCGGAGCCGTCGTTGCCCACGGCGATCAGCCGGCAGGAGCGCGGCCCGTTCGCGTCCTTCACCTTCAGCTCGACCTCGGTGCCCGAGTCCGTGTCCGCCTCCTTCACCTGCGCCCACACGCCCGACTGCGCGTCGGTGGTGGCGGCGACCTGCACGGTCGGGACGGTCTCGTGGCCCGCGTAGGCCATGATGCCGGGCCCGGCGACCGCGAACACCACCGAGGCGGCGAGGCCGTACAGGACCCTGCGGCGCTTGGCGCGGTGCCGGGTGGCGACCTCGGCGAGCAGTTTGTCCAGCAGCCGGGGACCGGGCTGGGCCATGGGGTGCACGAAGCGCGGCGTGGCCCTGCGGTACAGCATCAGCTGCCGTGTGGCGGGGCCGAACTCTGTCACGTGTGCCGCGCAGCGAGCGCACTCCATGAGGTGGTCCTCGAAGCGGAAGGCCTCCGCCTCGTCCAGCACGCCGAGCGCGTACGCGCCGACGTCGCGATGCCTTTCCAGGGACCTCATGCCGAATCCTCGTGCCGAAGGGTGGGGGTGGGGTTACTCGTTGCTCCTTGCTCCCACCCGTACGCAGTCGGCAGAGGATTCACTCAAGGCACGTACAGAATCGTAACCAACGGATTCGGAGCGGCCGGGCCCGCGGATTGGTCCTGAATCAAAAAAGATGGATGGCGAGGTGTCCGAGGGGCAGACCGAGCCGCCAGGCGGCGGTCCACACCTTCGGTCCGTCGTCCTCGCCGAGCACGGAACCGCCGCCCGGCACCGCGTCCAGGTCGGGCGCGAGCAGCTCCGTCTCCTCCAGCCAGCGCCAGGTGGCCGCGGCCAGTTCCAGGTCCGGTGCGGGGCCGCCCGACCGGGCCGACTCGGCGGCCACCGTGGCCATGCGCTCCCGCACCCACTCCTGCCACGGCTGGTCGTACGCCGTGAGCGAAAGCCACGTCTCCAACTGGGACACGACCCGGATGCCCGACAGTTCGCCGTCCGTGTCGGAGAGGAAGATGGTCAGCGCCAGCGCGTCACGGCCGGCTCTGAACTCGAAGGACGTCGGTGGCATGAGATCGCCGGTGCGCAGCAGCTCGTCGGCGATGTACTCGGCGTACAACCAGGCCATCGGGACCGCCAGTTCCCCGCTACCGGCCCCGCCCGTGCTCTCTTGACCTCTGTGCAGCATCCCGTCCTGCCTTCCTCCGGTGCGCGCGTGGCCCCGACCCCGGGTCCGTCCCTCTCCCAGTGCGGAACACGGATGAAGACAGCTGATTGCTCAAACAGGGTCCTCAGCAAGGCGCTTTGCAAAGGCTTTGCCTGGCTTGCGGTTTCAGCGCAGGTCGGGTGCGTAACCGGGAAGGACCCGGCGCAGGGCGCGCAGCGCGTAGTACGCCCGCGACTTCACGGTACCGGGCGGGATCCCGAGCGTCCGGGCGGCTTCCGCAACACTCGCCCCCTGGAAGTACACCAGCACCAGGACGTCGCGGTGTTCCGGAGTGAGAGTCTTCACAGCCTCCCGGACGTCCAGCGTCGCGACCGCGCGTTCGGCATGGTCGCCGGCCGCCCGGATGTTCTCCAGGACGGCGTCGTGCACCTCGGTCGGCCGGGCCTGCCGCGCCCGGCGAGCGTCGATGGCGAGCCGCCGGCCGACGGTGAGCAGCCAGGGCAGCACGGAGTCGAACTCGTCGGCGCGCAGCGCCTCGGGGTGCTGCCAGGCGCGTACCAGGGTCTCCTGGACCAGGTCCTCGGCGC
>NZ_JBEYFC010000125.1:0-20641 GCF_040634175.1 Streptomyces sp. NPDC007162 | reverse complement strand
CTCGGCCGTCGGGCCCTTCTGGCCCTGCGCGATGTCGAAGGTCACCTTCTGGCCCTCCAGCAGCTCGCGGAAGCCCTGGGCGGCAATGTTCGAGTAGTGGGCGAACACATCAGCGCCGCCGCCGTCCTGCTCGATGAAGCCGAAGCCCTTTTCCGCGTTGAACCACTTCACGGTACCAGCAGCCATGTCATTTCTCCTTCGGGGCAGTGCATCGGGATCCGCCCTGTGCGGACCCGGTGTCGCCGCGATGATCACCCCGCCCGGAAAAAGAAACCGGATAACAAAAGCGCTTCCCGTGGCACAGGCGCCGACCGGAGAGCACTCGAAGTTTTGGGAACCACAACTGCAACTGACATCGACAGTAGCACGCCGCAGCGGCCGGTGTACGGTGAAGAATCCCACTCCACTTAATGCAGGAGAGAATCTGTCTGCCCGTTCCGTCGGAATCTCAGCTCGCGGGCACAGATATTGACCCAGCCGGAGCGTAACGTTTCGGGAAGCATTGGGGGCGCACCCAGCGTAAGGGCCGCTCCCCCGAGGGGTGGTGCGGGCGGGCGCGGAGATCAGGGTGGCGCCGGCAAGCGACACGTCTCCGGCGCACGCGCGGCAGCGGCCATACAGAGACCATCAAGGACCAGACCGTGCCTCTGGACGACCTTCACCAGCGGAAACGCGTCCTGAGGCAGGTGGTGCAGCTGGGCGACGACATCGTTGATCTGCCGATGTTGTTCCTCGACCCGGGCCGTCAGTTCCTCGCCATCCGGCTGCGACGGTACGACAGACCGCCCCGACGCATCCGCACCCCGTCATCCCGTCATCCCGCGGAGGCCTCCCGGGAATTTCGCCCACCTAACTGCCCGTGACACGGGCGATCCGGCCGTCGGCCAGCAGGACTCCCGGTCCGCGCCCGTCCACACCGCAGTTGTTCGACACGACCTCCAGGCCGGTGGTGCCCTGGGCGTGGAGTGCCCGGATGAGCACGCCGGGGATGCCGCTGAGGCCGAAGCCGCCGACGGCCGGCGACGCGCCGTCGGGGATGTCGACGACCGCCTCGGCGGCGCTCGCGCGGACCCTGTCCTGCGTGGTCGCCGGTTCAGGCGTCCGTGCGCAGGGCGTCGGAGATCGACTTGGCACCGCCGTGCGCGGTGAGTCCACCGTCGACCGGTATCTCGGCCCCCGTGATGAAGGACGCCTCGTCGGAGAGGAGGAAGACGACGAGCGGGGTGATCTCGTCGACGGTTCCGGTCCGGCCGAGCGGTGTCTCGCGGACGTTCGCCTCTCGGAAGCCTGGCGCCGCGGAGGCGGTCATGTCCGTTTCGATGAAGCCGGGGTGGACGATGTTCACGCGGATGCCGACGGCCCCCAGTTCCATGGCGGCGGTCCGCGACAGGCCGCGCAGCGCCCACTTGCTGGCCGTGTAGGCGACCGGGTAGTGGCCGGTGAGCGCCGCGGACGAGCCGACGTTCACGATCGAGGAGCCGGGTGGCATCAGCGGGGCAAGGTGCTGGATGCCCAGCAGCGGGCCGGTGACGTTGACCGCATGGACCCGGGCCATGTCCTCGGGGCGTACGTCGTCGATCCGGGCCCGCCAGGTGACGCCCGCGTTGTTGACCAGGCCGTGCACCTGCCCGTACGCCTCACGCAGGTCGGCGGCGAGTTCCGCCCAGTCCTTCTCGTTCGTGACGTCGAGACGGCGGCAGCCGGGGGACTCCGAGACGTCGGTGGCGATGACGCGGGCGCCCTCGCGGGTCAGCGCCTCGGCCTCGGCGGCTCCCTGGCCGCGGGCGGCGCCGGTGACCACGACGACCTTGCCGAGCAGCCTCCCCCGGCCTTCGGCCGGGAGGTGCCCCCAGGGGTGGAGGTCGGTCACGGACGCTCCCGGGGGCGGCGTCGGGCGACGGGAACGGTCATGGGGTCCGGGCCGGCCACCACGGTGTTGGAGACGGAGCCGATGCCCTCGACGGTGAGGGTGACCGTGTCGCCGGGCTTCAGGGGAGGCGGGGACTGCTCACCCCGCACGCCCCACAGCTCGGCGAGGCAGCCGCCGTTTCCGCAGGTCCCGGAACCGAGGACGTCGCCGGGGCGGACGACGGTGCCGCGTGAGGCGTAGGCGGCCATCTCCTCGAAGGTCCAGCTCATGTTGGACAGCAGATCCTTGCCCACGACCTCGCCGTTGATCTCGGCGGTGAGCGCCAGGCGCAGGAAGCCGTCCGCGTCGCGGTACTTCCCCAGCTCGTCGGCGGTGACCAGGTAAGGACCCAGCGTGGTGGCGGTGTCCTTGCCCTTGCAGGGGCCGAGGCCGACCTTCATCTCGGCGGACTGCAGGTCACGTGCCGACCAGTCGTTGAAGACGGTGTAGCCGACGATGTGGTCGCGGGCCTGCTCGGGCGTGAGGTCGCGGCCCTCCTTTCCGATCACGGCGGCGACCTCCAGCTCGAAGTCGAGCACGCTCGACCCCGGCGGCATGGGGATCTCGTCGTGCGGCCCGTACATCGCGTAGGGGTTGCCGAAGTAGAACGTAGGGGCCGCGTACCACCGCTCCGGTACCCCGGCAGCCCCGTCCACGGACCGCCGTACGCCCTCGACGTGTTCTTCGAAGGTGACGAAGTCCCGTACGGTGGGCGGCTGGAGCGGCGCCAGCAGTCGTACGTCGGAGACGTGGGGGCCGTCCGGGACGTCGAGGGTCGCGGAGCCCGCGTCGAGCAGTTCGGGCAGGCCGCCGCCCTCGGCGAGCAGGCCGGTCAGTGAGCTGACGCCGGGCAGGGGGTGGAGCGTGCCGTCCTCTGAGACGACGGCCACGTGGCGTCGGTTGCGGTACTCGTACGCGGCGAAGCGCATGGCGGTTTCCTGTCGGCAGTCGGCGTGAGGGGTGGCACGAAGGCCGGGGATGCGGCATGGGAGTCAGGGCAGTTGACAGGGCAACCGCACCCCCGGGGACTGAAGGCTCCGCCGATCAGACCGGCGGAGCGACGAAGACGCCGCGGTCGACGTCGTTGAAGGACTCCTTGGTGACCAGTTCGTTCATGGGGTTGGCGGTACCCCACTGGTCGGTGACCTCGGGCTTGGAGAAGTCGTAGACGTGCGGGTGCCAGGTGTCCTCGTCCAGCAGCTCCAACTCCGTCGTGTACTCCACCGTGTTGCCGTGCGGGTCGAGGAAGTAGGTGAAGGTGTTGTCACCCGCCACGTGCCGGCCCGGCCCCCAGATCTTGCGGGCGCCGGAACGGATGACACGGCCGGAGCCGCGCATGTACTCGTCGATGCCGCGCATCTCGAAGGAGATGTGGTGCAGCGAGGTGTGCGGGCCCTTGGCGATGGCCATGGAGTGGTGCTGGTTGCTGATCCGCATGAAGTGCATGACGTCGCCGATGTGCGGATGGCCGAGCGTGTCGGACAGCCGGAAGCCGAGGTGCTCCTCGTACCACGCCTTGGTCTTGTCCAGATTCGGCGAGTTGAGCACGACGTGCGACAGCTTGACCGGGATCGACTCCCTCTCCTCGATCTTGCGGTGCTGCCGCACCTCGACGTCGGCCAGGACCTCGATGGTGCGCCCGTCGACGTCGAAGAAGCGGAAGCCATAACCGCCGCCGGGTGTTTCCACCTTGCCCGGCTGGGAGATCAACGGCACGTCCCCGGCGAGGAGTCGCTCGGCGAGCGTGTCCACGTCGGCCGGGCTCGCGGCACCGTAGGACACGAGGTCGAGACGCTTCTCCTCGGCCTTGCGCAGCCGGACGACGTACTGCTCCGGGCTGCCCTCGGCGGCCAGGAAGGAGATGCCGGAGTCCTCGGCGACCTTGGTCAGGCCCCAGACTCCGGCGTAGAAGTCGAGTTGCTTGTCGTAGTCCGGCACGGCGAGGTCGACGTGGCGGAGGTGGGTGAGCAGGCGGTTGTTCATGGGGGGCTCCTCAGACGAGGTCGAGCAGAGCGGCGGCGTTTCCGCCGCGGACGGAGTGGAAGTCGGTGTCGGGCAGGTCCGCGGCGCGCAGCGCGCCGAGCGGGTCGTCGGTGCCCATGTCGAAGGGGAAGTCGGAGCCGAGCAGGAGCCGTTCCGGGCCGACCGCTCGCAGCAGCTCCCGTAGCACCTGAGGGTCGTGGACCAGGGAGTCGAAGTACAGCTGCTTCAGATAGCTGCTCGGTTCCCGCTCACAGTCCCGGGCGTCGGGACGGGCCCGCCAGGCGTGGTCGGAGCGGCCGATGTGGGTGGGCAGGTAGCCGCCGCCGTGCGCGGCTATCAGCTTCAGGCCCGGGTGCCGGTCCAGGACACCGGAGAAGATCAGGTGGGAGAGGGCGACCGCGTTCTCGGTGGGCTGGCCGACGGTGTTGGACAGGTACCACTGGTCCAGGCGCTCGTCGAGGGAGCAGCCGAACGGGTGCAGGAAGACCAGGGCGCCTGTCTCCTCCGCACGGGACCAGAAGGCTTCGTACGCCGGGTCCGACAGTTCGTGGCCAGGCGCGTGCGAGGAGATCTCCACGCCCCTCAGCCCCTGCTCCAGGGCGTGGTCGAGCAGGCCGACCACGAGGTCGGAATGCTGGAGCGGGACCAGGCCCAGGCCGTGCAGGCGGTCGGGAGCCTTCGCACAGTGTGCGGCGGTGCCCTCGTTGGCCAGTCGGCAGACCTTCTCGGCCAGTCGGGGCTCGGCCCAGTAGTGGTAGTGGGACGGCGAGGGGCTGACCAGCTGGATGTCCACGCCCTGCGCGTCCATGGCCGTCAGGCGCACCGCGGCGTCCGTCAGCTTCGGCACGCGCGCGCCGACCATCGGACCGTTCACTGCCAGGGCCGCCGGGCCGTTGCGGCGCGCGTCGAGGGCGCGGGCCTCGGCGAGACCGGGATGACCGGCGACGGCCGCCTCGACCTGCGGGAGCAGGAGGTGGGCGTGGACGTCGATGGTCGGCGCGGAGGATGCGGTGGTGGTCACGGGCGCTCCTTGAGGAGGTTCATGGTGCGGCCGACCAGCCCGGCCATGTCGGCGTCGCGCACACCGTCCAGCTGCCACTGGCCGATCTGCAGGGACGCCTCGACGACGGTGCGCACCCGGGGCATGCGGCGGTCGTGGTAGGCCTGGAGCAGCTCGTCGTCGCAGTCCCGGCCGTCGGCCACGGCCCCGCTGAGCAGCTCCGCGAGGACGAGGGCGTCCTCCAGCGACATGGCCGCGCCCTGGGCCATGGTGGGCGGGCAGCAGTGGGCGGCGTCGCCGATGAGCACGACCCGGCCCCGGTGCCAGGAGTCCTCGACCAGCAGGCGGTCGAACCAGGTGTAGTTGACCTTCTTCGGGTCGGTGATGTGCTCGGTGATCTCCGGCCAGACCCCGCCGTAGCTCTGCGCCAGGCGGCGCATCTCGTCGGCGTAGGTGGCCGGGTCGATGGAGGCGCGGTCGCGGCACCCTTCGACGACGTACGCGTAGATGGTGTTCTCGCTGGTGGGACAGTAGCCGGCGATGTAGGCGGGGCCGCCGTAGGCGAGGTCGGTGCGCGTCACCCTCTCGGGCCGCGGGGCGGCGATGCGCCAGATGGCCATACCGGTCGGCTCGGGTTTGTCCGTGATGCCGATCGCGGCGCGGGTGGCGGAGTTGACTCCGTCGGCGCCGATCACCAGGTCGTAGCGGCCCTCGCTGCCGTCGCTGAAGCGCACCGACACGCCGTCGGCGTCCTGCTCCAGCGCTTCGGCGGTGATGCCAAGGCGAACGCCGGCGCCGGAGGCGCGGACCGTGTCGATGAGGATCTGCTGCAACTGGGGGCGCTGCATGCCGAGGGTGGCGGGCAGGTCCTCGCCGCCGGTCTGGATGTCCTCGGCGACGAACAGGACGGTGCCGTCGGGGGTGGTCACGCCCAGCGAGCCGAAGGCGTATCCGGAGGCTTTCACCCGTTCCCACACGCCCAGTTCGCGCAGGACCCGCAGGGCGTTGCCCTGGAGGGTGATGCCGGAGCCGGTGGTGGCGTTCCAGTCCGGCTTGGCCTCGATCAGGTCGACGGCGATGCCGGCGCGGCGCAGCAGGATGGTGACGGCGTTGCCTGAGGCGCCCCCGCCGATGACCAGGACGGTGGGTGTGCCCCCGGCCGGAGGCTGGGAGAGAGTGCGGCTGTCAGCCATGTCGGGGATTCCTCCCGGGGTTGGGCCGCGCGACTTCGGGCGGCGGGGGCTGCGGCTCGCCCGCCGCGAGTGCGGGCCAGAGGTGGGGACGGGTCACCCGGCGAAGCGGGTGGAGCGGTGGGGGGCCGGATGCGCCGCTGCTGTCCGGGGAACGGCGCATCCGGCAGTGGTGCGGGTTACTTGACGGCGATCGGGTTGACCGGGGAGCCGACGGCTCCGGTGATGGGGAGCGGAGCGGCGGTGAGCCAGAACTCGTACACGCCGTCGTCGGCGCAGTCGGCGGCGAGTGGGTCGAGGTCCCACATCTCGCCGATCAGCAGGCCCATGTTGGGGATGACGACCTGGTGCAGCGGCTGGAAGGCGCCCTCGAACTCGTTGGGGCGGACCTCGAAACCCCAGGTGTCGGTGGCGATGGCGGCGATCTCGGTGCCGTGCAGCCAGCCGGCGGTGGTGAACGACAGGCCGGGCGCGGGGCCGCCCGCGTAGTCGCCCCAGCCGTCGCGGCGGGCGCGGGCGAGACGTCCGGTACGGACGAGGACGATGTCGCCGGGGCCGACGGTCACCCCATGGGCCTCGGCGGTCTGCTCGAGGTGCTCCTCGGTGATGGCGAACCCGTCGGGCAGTTCGCCGTCCGTGCCGACGACCAGGCCCACGTCCAGCAGCACGCCGCGTCCCGCGACGTACGGCGCCATGTGCTCGATGCCGGTGACAAGGTCTCCGTCGGAGGTGACCACCTGCTCGGCGGCCCGTCCGTTCCACGCCTTGCCGTGGTCGAAGATGTGCCCGAGGCCGTCCCACTGGGTGGAGCACTGCAGCGGCATCGCGATCACGTCGTCCGCGCCGCCGATGCCGTGCGGGAAACCCTGGTTGCCCAGTGCCGCGTCGGTCCCCGTGTCGAGCATGGTGTGCACCGGGTTGGTCCGCCGGCGCCAGCCCTTCTGCGGGCCGTTCATGTCGAACCGCTGCGACAGTGAGAAGCTCACGCCGCGGCGCACGAGCGCCGCGCCCTCGCGCCGCTTGGCCTCGTCGAGGAAGTTCAGTGTGCCGAGCACGTCGTCCTCACCCCAACGCCCCCAGTTGGAGTACGCCTTGGCGGCCTCGGCTATCGCGCCCTCCGGGTCGCGGCGGTCCAGGCTCATGCCGTTCCCTCCGCGACACAGCGGGTGCGCTGCACACCCAGACCGGTGATGGAACCCTCCATGACGTCGCCGTCGCGCAGCAGGCGTCCCCAGTGGATGCCGTTGCCGGCCGGGCTTCCGGTCAACACCAGGTCACCGGGCAGGAGTTGAGCCGTCTGCGAGGCGTACGACACCAACCGGGCGACTCCGAAAAGCATGTCCTTGGTGGACTCGTCCTGCATGGTCTCGCCGTTCAGCTTGAGCGTGATCCGCAGGTCACCGGTGTCCGCGATCGACTCCGCAGGTACGAGCCACGGGCCGAGCGGCGTGAAACCGGGAGCGTTCTTGCAGCGCAGCCAGTCGGTGCCGATGGCCTTCATGTCCCGGCGGAACACGGTGGCGCGGTCGGTGAGGTCGTTGGCGATGGTGTACCCGGCGACGTACTCCAGGGCCTCCTCGACCGTCACCCGGTAGGCGGGCTTGGCGACGACGGCCGCCAACTCCAGCTCCCAGTCCGGCTTTTCGGCCCAGGCGGGCAGGACCACGTCGTCGTAGGGGCCCGTGATCGCGCTGGGCAGGCCGATGAACACGTAGGGCAGGTCCTCGGCGGCCCGGCGGTCCATGACCGCGGCGATCTCCGCTCGTGCCTCCTCGACGGTGCGGGGGTCGTCGGGAGAACGGTGGGCGACCTCCAGATCGATCACGTGCTGCCGGTAGTTGGCGCCGGACTGAAAGATCTGCCGCGGCTCGATGGGGGCGTGCACCCGCAGGCCCTCCAGTGGCAGCCGGCCGAGGGAGTCGTCGTCCGCCAGGGTGCGCAGGACGGGGAGGGTCTCCTCCCACCGTTCCAGGACTGCGCGCAGATCCGACGGCGCCCAGTCCACGGCGCTGCGCAGATCGAGTACCCGGTCATCGGCCAGGAGGCCGGGAAACGACTCCCCGTCCTGAGCGGAGAACGTGCCGAGCGCGAACGGGCCGGCTGATTGCGCGAGCATTGCCATCAGATTTCCTCCTGCGGGGTTGGGTCTACTCTGACCCCGATCGGCCAATCACAGAAATCAATCCTGTGGATGTGTCGAATCCACGTCATGGATGACTCTCGTCGCTAGGTGGTTGCCGGTGAACCTGTCCCGACTCGACCTCAATCTGGTCCTCGCCCTTCGCGCGCTGCTGGAGGAGCGCAATGTCACCCGGGCCGGCGAGCGCATCGGCCTCAGCCAGCCGGCCATGAGCGCCGCGCTGTCCCGGCTGCGCCGCCATTTCGACGACGAATTGCTCGCACGCACCGGCAACGCCTACGAGCTGACTCCGCTCGGCGCCGCCCTGCGCGACCGCAGCGCCACCGCGTGCGACCTGCTGGAGCGGGTCTTCTCCAGCCAGGCCGACTTCGACCCGGCGGCGGAGTCACGTGAGTTCACCCTGCTCGCCTCCGACTACGGGGCGGCCGTGTTCGGTGCCGCACTCGCCCGCACCCTGCACGAGGAGGCGCCCGGCATCCGGCTCACCTTCCAGCACCCGGCACCGTCCGTCGTGGAGAACACCGCCGCGGTGCTGAGCACCGTCGACGGACTGCTGATGCCGCACGGCGTCATCGACGGCTTGCCCGCCGTCGACCTCCACCAGGACCGCTGGCTGTTCCTGGTCGCCGACGATCACCCCGAGATCGGCGACGAACTCTCCCTGGACCAGCTGGGGCGTCTGCCCTGGGCCGTCTACCAGCGTCCCTACGACGCCCCGGCCGCCCGCCAGCTCAGCATGATAGGGATCAGTCCCCAGGTGGAGGTGTCCGTGCAGACCTTCCAGCTGCTGCCCCTCATGGTCGAGGGCACCCGCCGGATCGCGATGATCCAGGAGCGCCTGGCGCGCAAGGCCGTCCGATCGGCCGCGGTGCGCGTCCTGCCCTGCCCCTTCGAGGCGGTACCGGTGCGGGAGGCGATGTGGTGGCACCCGGTGCACGCTCAGGACGCGGGCCACATCTGGCTGCGGCAGAAGGCCGCGGATGTGGGCGCGACGCTGGCGGGCAACGGCTACAGCCACGGCAAGGGCCCCGGGAAGGCCGTGCCCGACGACCAGAGCGCGGGGGTTGCCGCCGGGCCGGCTCTGACCGGGCCCGGCGGCAGCCCGTGATCGACGCGCTCTCAGCGGTCTTCCCGTACGCCCTCAGGCCAGCTGCTCCGGCAACGGCCGGGGATCGGCGGCGCCCACCCGGCGGCGGGCCGCCCACAGCCCCGCCGCGACGAGGGCGGCGGCCAGCCCCAGCACGCCCACCGCACCGGCGAGACTGCCGGCCGCGGACTCCCCGGCGAGCAGCACCAGCGGGCAGATGAACTCACCACCGAAGAAGGCCGCCGTCCACAGCCCCGTCCCGCGGCCGCGGTCCTCGAAGGCCAGGCGGGACATGGCACTGGTGAGAAGGGCTGGCAGCAGCATGCCGGTGCCCACACAGTTGACGACCGCCCCGATGACCAGCAGCGGGGCATTGCCCGCGAGGAACATCACCCCGAAGCCGACCGCGCAGACCGCGAAGACTGCGGGCAGCATCGGGGCGGGAGAACGCTTGAGCCGGGCGAAGGTGACCGCTCCGCCCACGGTCGCGGCACTGGCGACCGCGGTGGCCAGTCCGATCACGCCGGTGTTCTCCACCCCGAGGTCGTCGAGCAGGTACGACATCTCCACCGGGACGGTGTAGAAGACCATCGCCCCGAAGAAGGTGAGGGCACAGATGCCGCCCAACTGCCGCCAGGGGAACGAGCGGCCGGCCTCCGTCTCGGCCGGAGTCTCCTCGCCGTCCGCACGGGCCGCCGGGTTGGGCAGGGCGGTCGCCATCAGCGGGGCGAGCGCCAGGCTCACGGCGTAGACCCAGAAGGGCACGCGCCAGCCCGCCGATCCGGCGGCGCCGCCGAGCACGAAGAAGACGGTGGCCGACGCGGAGGCGCACATGGTCTGCAGGGCGAGGTACTTCACCCTCCGGTGACCGCTGTAGTAGTCGCCGATCAGAGTCGTGCAACAGGTCATGATCGCGGCCTCGGCGACTCCGACCAGGGCGCGGCTGGCGATGATGCCGCCCAGCGAGTCCAGCCACAGCGGTGCCGTGCCGAACAGCGCGTACAGGACGGTCGCCACGACCAGCAGGCGCTTGCGGCCCACCCGATCCACGATCACCCCGGCGAACGGGGCCAGCAGCGCCAGCGCCAGCGCCGGGACGGTCAGCGCGAGGGGCACCAGCGCCTTGGCCTCCGGGACCGACGCGAAGTGGTCCTGCATCTTCGGCAGGACCGGGGCGATCAGCACCGCCCCCAGGATCGGCAGACAGCTGCCCGCCATCAGAAGGGTCACCCGCAGCAGATGGGCCGGGCCCGAGACGGCGACGGCTGACGGAGTGGTGGCATCGACCGCCGCGTGAGGCGGCGGGGGCACGGAACCGGGCATGGCGACTCCACGGGGCGGTGTAAGGGAGTGGGCATGCCTCACGGGCGCCGACGGCGCACGGCATGCTGGGGAAGCCCGCACGCCGGCGCCATCCGGACAGCGGCGTGCGGTAGCGACGACTATGGGGGCGCCAAAGCGCCGGTGCCATCCCCTGCGCGATCCGAATCCCGTATCCGGGTTATCCACGCTGTGGATGGGATGGCCAACCTCACGCAGACGGAAGACGTGCCCGACCCTTCCTGCCGCAGCGGTGTCCCGGAGCTCGGTCGTCCCGGCCTCCGGGACACCGCCGACAGGCGGCGACGGCGACGACCGCGACCACCGCATGCATCACCATCAGCGCGCCGACGGCCAGCGGCCCACTGCCGGGCGTACCGCCACCGAGCAGGGGCAGGTCGTCTGCTCGGCTCGGCCGCCGACCCCGAGGACGCCGTGCAGGACACGTTCCTGCGCTGGCAGGCCGCAGACCGCGAAGGGTTTGAGGTCCCGGAAGCGTGGCTGACCAAGGTCGTCACCAATCCCTGCCTCGACCGGCTCCGCTCGGCGTCGCAGACACGGTGCGGCTGCGCCGTGGGGTGCCCCCGCTTCGGGTGCTGCTCCGTTTCGACCACCGAGGCCGTAGCTGGATCCAGCGGCCGACGACAGCAGGGGGGTTCGCCGCTGTTCGCCATCCATGCCCCATGGCCAGGGAGTGACGATCTCGTCGATCTTGAGGAACACCGGTGCCGCTAGGTCTGCACGGTCGGCCTTGACGAGCGCACAGGCAAGGAGGTTGAGGTCGGCGAGGGCGGCCGCGGTCCCCGGGAAGTCCGGCGACAGCAGGTCGCGTAGGGCACGGTCCAGGACGCGCGTCGCCTGGGGCTGGGTCCAGTACCGGGCTGCTTCCAGACCCGACAACTCCGGGGACGGATAGCCCAGCACTTGAAGGCAGGCTTCCCGGTTCCAGGCGTCGCGCTTACGGATCTCCTCCCAGACAGGGAGGATGGCCTCACGCGGTCGCCCGTGAAGGCGGAGCAGTCCGGGTCTGATCACCCAGGGGATCGGGTCGTAAGGCGGCAGTTGGGCCGCACGGCGGCACAGGGCCAGGGTTTTTTCGGGGTCGATGGCCGCGCCGCCGGTCGACCAGTCGGGATCGGCGGCCGCGCGGCGCAGGCGGCTCCACTGGGACCAGGCGTGCAGAACCGTGGCGTCGGGATTCGAGGGGCTGTTCGACGGCCTGGGTCATCTGCTCCTCGGGCTCAAAGGCGCCCGGCCGTAGGGAGATGACCGGCGTGCCGTGGGTGGCTCGGGAGGTCACGGTGTACGAGCTCCACGGCGTCGACGAGCAGTCCGGCGTCGAGGCGGACGGCGAGGCGCGCGGCTACTTCGTTGCCCTCGACGGTGGCGGGGACGAGGACTGCTGCCGGGGAGGCTTCGCGGGCGGCGAGCTCAAGGGCGCCCACTGTCGGGGTGACGACGTAGTCGTCGGCGTCGGCCGACTCCACGGCGTAGATTCTGGTGGCTCCGTGGCGCGCCAGCTCCTCCTTGAGCCGCGCGGACAGGCCGGTGGCGCTCACCACGACGGCAGCGGGTTCGCCCAACCGCCGTGCGGCGGCAAGCAGTTCGAAGTGACGCTGCGCGGTCTCCAGGAGGGCTGCGCGGTTGCGCTGGACGTCCGCGCGGGGCTTGCGCCCCCGCAGTTCACCGGCGCTCAGGCGCCCTCCTGCCCGTACTGATCCTGCGGCCACATCAAAACGGATGGAGCCTCCGCATGCATTCGAGACTAAAACGGAGGCGGCATCCGGTCAAATCGGCGGCCCGACCACGGAGCGCGGACAGCACAGGAGCCGCTCTGTCTGGCCGCAGTGCGCGGAGCAAGAGCCGTGCGAAGCCGGGCGGGCGCGGTGCCGCACTTCCTGTCCCGACGACTTTCGGCGTCTGGACCGTGACCTGCTTGCTCGGCCACTCCTGCGCCGAGCCCCGACCCGTCTCCCGGCCCAGGATGTCAAGAGGTGAGCTGCTGGTGCCCTATGACGGAGAGCAGTTCGAGTTTGCTGTGGCTCTCGGCGCCGGGGCGGGTGGTCAGCACCACCAGGGTCTGGGCGCGGTTCTCGGTGTACAGAAGCTGGGCGTCGACGTCGATACGGCCGAGTTCGGGATGGAGGATGGTCTTGCAGTCGTCGTAGCGTTGGGCGACCTCCTGGAGTTCCCACATGCGGACGAACTCGGGGCTGTGTTCCTGGAGTTCGGCGAGGATCCGGGCGGCGCGGGGGGTGTCGCTGCCCGCTGTCAGCGCGGCCCGCAGGCGCGCTGCCTGGGCACGACCGTGGCGTTCGTGACTCTCCTCGGGAACCCACAGCCGCTCGGCCGGGTCCATGAACCAGCGGTAGAAGCCGCTGCCGGCCAGACCGGTGTGGCGGGTCTGGTCGCCGAGCAGCGCCACGGCCAAGGGGTTCATCGCGAGAGTGTCGACCAGGTCGGTCTGCACCAGGGCCGGGGTGTCGTCGAGGCTGTCCAGGACCCGCATCAGCGTTGGGCTGACATGTTCGGAGCGATGGCAGCGGGCCGGGGCGTTGTGGCCGATGAGGACGAAGAGATGGTCGCGTTCGTCCAGGGTCAGCCGCAGCGCCCGGGCGAGAGCCGCGGTGATCTGGACAGAGGGCTGCGGAGCACGCTGTTGCTCCAGCCGGGCATAGTAATCGGTCGACATGCCGGCGAGCTGCGCGACCTCCTCGCGGCGCAACCCCTGCGTACGCCGGCGCGGCCCCTCGAGCAGCCCTACGTCGCGGGGCCGCAACGTCTCACGTCGGTGGCGCAGGAATTCCGCCAGTTCCTTCTTGTCCATGCCGCCCATCCTCGCCGCAACCCGCCCGGCTAACCAGAGACCACCGATCCATGGCTGAGCCACCCCTCTCCCACCCGCGCGAAGCCGCTCGTACGGCTGACTGGCCGACGCGAGGGCGCGCGCGGCGAGACGACCCGATGATCGCCCCCTGCATGACCCGCTGGGGTTCGCTGGCTGTCGGCGGTGCGCCGCAGGCCGTCGGCATGGAAGGCGGACTGCGGCGACGGACTCCGTCGAGGACCCCTGATGCTTTGCACGGCCCCCGGGCCTCATCGCCCGGCCTGGCCGATAGGACGAGGTTCGTCGTGTGACGGCGCTCGCCTGCTGTTGTCCCGCGCCTGCCACAGGTCGGTCAGCCGCCGCTGATCATGGCAAGGACGTCGTCGTAGGAGCCGTTGGCGTGCGCGTCGCGGATGAACCTGGCGCGCTCGACGACAATCTCCTTCGCGTCGGGCTTCTCGCGCAGCAGGTCGAGAGCCTCGGTGAGGAAGTCGTCCAACGGCATGGATTGATCGTTGTCCTGCTGGTCCATCAGGGTCGTGCGCACGCCCGGCGGGACCACCTCGATCACCTGGACGCCGGAGTCAGCACCGGCGAGCTGGATGCGGAGGCTCTCGGAGAAGGAGTGCAGCGCGGCCTTGGTCGCGCTGTAGGTCGGGGTGCTCTGATACGGGACGAACGCCAGCGCCGAGGTGACGTTCATGACGACCGCGTCGTCCTTGCCCACCAGCAGCGGCAGGAAAGCGTACGTCATCCGGATCGTGCCAAGCAGATTGGTCGCGACGTGGTCCTCGGCGACCGGGAGTCCGGCCGGGTCGAGGAGGTTCTCCCGCAGCATGATGCCGGCGTTGTTGACCAGGACGTTCAGCCCCGGGTGGCTCGCCGCCACGGTCTCACGGGCCCGGGCGATCGAGTCGGGGTCCGCCACATCGAGGACGAGCGCGTCGATGCCCGCGTGCTCGGCCGTGATCTCGTCGAGGAGCTCTTTGCGCCGGCCGGCGACGATCACCTTGTTGCCGGCCTCGTGCAGACGCAGGGCCAGACCGAGGCCGATGCCCGAGGTTCCGCCGGTGATCAGGATCGTGTTGCCGGTGATCTTCATGGGGGTCTTGCTCCTTCGGTACGGCGGGCCGGTGAGCGCCCGCAACCTCGACCGTAGGGGCGCCCGCGCAGGGGCGGGAGAGGACGGCTTGTCCATGGATCGGCGGTCCCTGGCTGAGCCGTGGAAGGCGCCCCTGCCGGTCAGCGCCATCAGACCGGGCGCAGGGAGCCGCCGGTAGGAGACCCCGGTCGCCAGGATCACAGTCTGTGCGGTCACGACGGATCGGTCGATGGACCGCAGCACCCGCGCGGGACCTGGCCGGCTCCAGCGTCCCCGAGCCTGCGCGGCAGCACCGGATACGAACTCATCACTCGCATCCTTGCAGGCCATCGGCGTCTTTCTGTCGTCAGGACGTCAGATCACCCAATCCCGCTGAACAGCCGGGGTCGGCCCGAGGAACGGGCAATCACGGACGGTCCTGCGGTCTTCCCTGCGGCCCGATGCCGGTGGTGGTCGGACGACGGTCTGCACCGTGCCCGGTTCTGGACCTCGCTGCGCGGCATACGGCCATGACCATCGTTTGGCCGCCGGTGAGAAAGCGGTCGTAGGGCTGCTGGACGGCAACGCGGGCTAGTGCATCAGCCGGTTCCCCCCGGTGTGCTGTCAGCGCTTCACTCCAGCACGTTCGCGCGCCGGTGCGGGGGATCAGACCCCACCTCCATCGAACGGATACCCCTCAGCCACTACCGGGCGGCCTGACCAGCCCCTCAACTCTCCTGACGCCCCATCGGAACGAGCGTCAAACGAGCGTCACGAGCGTCATTTCAGCGTCAGGATATCGCCCGTAACGCCCACACCGCACATCATGCGCACAGGAAAAGCCGCAGGTCAGGAGCCCTTGGCCACCGGTTCAAGGATCGCCACGCACTCCACGTGATGCGTCATCGGAAACAGGTCGAACGCCCGCAGCATCCGTACCCGGTACCCCCCGTCCCGGAAGTACGCCAGGTCGCGGGCCAGGGCCGCCGGGTCGCAGGCCACGTAGGCGATGCGGCGGGCGCCCAGGGACGTCAGGTGTTCCACCGTCCTGCGGCCCGCGCCCGCGCGGGGCGGGTCGAGGACGATGAGGTCGACCTCGGTGATGCCGGTACGCGGGAGGACCGACTCCACCTTGCCCTGTTCGACGCGGACCCGCGGGAAGTCCGCGAGGTTGTGGCGCGCGTCCTCGACCGCCCGCTTGCCGGACTCGATGCCGAGCACCGCCCCCTTCTCGCCGAGGCGGTCCGCGAGGGCCCCCGCGAAGAGGCCGACACCGCAGTACAGGTCCAGCGCCATCTCGCCCTTGCGTGGGAGCAGGCCCTGCATGACCGCGGTGACCAGGGTGTCCGCCGCCTTCGGGTGGACCTGCCAGAAACCGCCGCTGCCGACCCGGTGGGTGCGGCCGTCGGCACGCTCGCGGACGAAGGCGCGGCCGTGGACGCGGTGGATGCCGCCGTCGTGCTCGTCGACCCGCATGACCGAAACCGGCCGGTCGAGTTCGACGAGGGGCAGCCGGGCGCCGGGACGGGGTTCCAGGATCACCATGCGGTCCTGGGAGCCGGTCGCGGCGATCGCCTCCACCGAGGCCATGCCGGACCAGTCGCGCTCCTCGATGCCCAGCTCGCTGACGCCCGCCGCCGCGATCATGCAGTGCTCGATGGGCTCCACCTCGTGCGAGCGGTGCCGGCGCAGTCCCGCGTTGCCGTCGGCGTCGACGGCGTACTGCACCCGCGTCCGCCACTGCGGCACCTCCCCCGCCGGCAGCTTGTCGCCCTCGGCGGGCATGACCGTGCCGTCCCAGCCGACGTCCTCGGGCGAAAGACCCGCGAGCCGCCGCAGCTGTTCGGCGATCACCTCGCCCTTGAGACGGCGCTGGGCGCCCGGCTTGGCGTGCTGCCAGTCGCAGCCGCCGCAGCGGCCGGGTCCCGCGTAGGGGCAGGGTGCCTCGACCCGGTCCTTGGACGCGTCCACGATGTCGACCGCGTCCGCGCGCAGGAACCGGGCCCCCTCCTCGCCTTCGGTCACTCTCGCCACGACCCGCTCGCCGGGCAGCGCGTGCCGGACGAACAGCACCTGGCCCTCCGCGGTCCTGGCGATGCAGTGCCCGCCGTGCGCGACCGGGCCGACCTCGACCTCGTACTCCGTCCCCACCAGCGACTTCTTCGGTTCTGCCTGCATGGCGGGATGACTCCAGATCGAGGGGAGGGAGAACGGCCCGGGCATGGACCGACGACAGCCCACCAGTCTACGCGGTCGCCCGGACCTCCCGGTCAGCTCCCGCTGTGCTCCTTCGGCCGGTGCTCCGCGGGACCGCGCCGCACCGCACCCGGGGCGTTCCACTCCTGCCGCTTGCGGGCCCGCTTCTTCGCCGCCTCGGAGGACGCCAGCTGGTAGGGCACGGAGGTCACCATCACGCCGGGCGTGAAGAGCAGCCGGCCCTTCAGCCGCAGGGCGCTCTGGTTGTGCAGGATGTGCTCGTACCAGTGGCCGACGACGTACTCCGGGATGATCACGGAGACCGCGTCCCGCGGGGACTGGGCGCGCAGGCCCTTGACGTACTCGATGATCGGCCGGGTGATCTCGCGGTACGGGGAGTCGAGGACCTTGAGCGGCACGTCTATCCCGCGCCGCTCCCACTCCTCGCGCAGCGCCTTCGTCTCCGCCGGGTCGACGTTGACGGTGAGCGCCTCCAGGGTGTCGGAGCGCATCAGCCTGGCGTAGGCGAGGGCCCGCAGGGTGGGGCGGTGGATCTTGGAGATCAGGACGACGGAGTGCACCCGGGACGGACGGACCAGGTCGTCGTCGGGTTCCTCGGGGGCCACGATCTCCTCGGCGACCCGGTCGTAGTGCTTACGGATCGCGGTCATCGTGGCGTAGAAGATGCACATGCCGAGCAGCGCCACCCAGGCGCCGTGGGTGAACTTCGTGACCAGGACGACGACCAGCACCAGGCCGGTGAAGAAGGCGCCGAAGGCGTTGATCGCGCGGGAGCGCATCATGTGGCTGCGCTTGGCCGGGTCCTGCTCGGTGGCCAGGTGGCGGTTCCAGTGCCGGACCATGCCGGTCTGGCTGAGCGTGAAGGACACGAACACGCCGACGATGTACAGCTGGATGAGACGGGTCGAGTCGGCGCCGTAGATGACCACCAGCAGCGCGGCGGTGCCGGCGAGCAGCACGATGCCGTTGGAGAAGGCGAGCCGGTCGCCGCGGGTGTGCAGCTGGCGCGGCAGGTAGCGGTCCTGGGCGAGGATCGAGCCGAGCAGCGGGAAGCCGTTGTACGCGGTGTTGGCGGCGAGGAAGAGGACGAGGGCGGTGGCGGCGGCGAGCAGCACGAACAGGAAGCTGCCCTTGCCGAAGACGGCCTCGGCGACCTGGGAGATCACCGGGTTCTGGACGTAGCCCGAGCCGATCGGGACACCGTCCCGGATCAGGTCGGTGGCCGGGTTCTCGGCCATGCGGACCTTGGTGGTCATGGCGAGCGCGATGATGCCGCAGAACATCGTGACGGCCAGCAGGCCCATCATGGCCAGCGTGGTCGCCGCGTTCTTCGACTTCGGCTTGCGGAAGGCCGGGACGCCGTTGGAGATCGCCTCGACACCGGTGAGCGCGGCACAGCCGGAGGAGAACGCGCGCAGCAGGAGGAAGACCAGGGCGAAGCCCGCGAGGCCCTGGTGCTCCGCCTTGATGTGGTAGTCCGCGGTCGGGGCGCGCATGGTGTCCCCGAGGACCAGGCCCCGGAAGGCACCCCACGCGATCATGATGAAGACGCCGCCGACGAACACGTACGTCGGGATCGCGAAGAGCTTGCCTGACTCCTTCACGCCGCGCAGGTTCATCAGGGTGAGCAGCACGATCACGGTGACCGCGCAGAACACCTTGTGCTCGACGACGAAGGGGACCGCGGAGCCCAGGTTCTCGATGCCGGAGGCGATGGAGACGGCGACGGTCAGGACGTAGTCGACGAGCAGGGCACTGGCCACCGTGAGGCCGGCCTTCGCCCCGAGGTTGGTGGTGGCGACCTCGTAGTCACCGCCGCCGCTCGGGTAGGCGTGGACGTTCTGCCGGTAGGAGGCGACCACCGTGAACATCAGCACGACGACCGCGACGGCGATCCAGGGGCTGAAGTGGTAGGCCGACACGCCCGCGATGGACAGGACCAGCAGGACCTCCCCCGGCGCGTAGGCGACGGAGGACAGCGGGTCGGAAGCGAAGACGGGGAGTGCGATGCGCTTCGGCAGGAGCGTTTCGCCCAACCGGTCGCTGCGCAGTGCGCGCCCGATCAGGATCCGTTTGGGCACGTCGGTCAGTTTGGACACGAGAGAGGATCGTAGGCCTTCCGCCTGGCAGGTCTCCAGCCGCGGGGCCGGATCTGCCTCACGGGTGAAAAAGGAGACGTGAGGAACTGCGGATTCCGCAGCCTACGCCCGATCCGTGCCTAGATGGCAGATCCCGCCCGTCATCGCACTTCGGAGGTCATATGCCCGCTGCCGCTGAGCTGATCGGCGCCGCGGTCGCCCTCGTCGGCCTCGGAATCCTCACCGCCTGGAGCGTGCGCAGCATCACTCGCCGGTGACCGTGTCCGAAGGGTGCCCGGCCGGGACGGTGCGTGTGTAGCTTGGGCATCGGTCTGAGACCCTGATGTGGCTGAGCAGTAACTTTTGGACACCGGAAGGACGGTCGTGCACATCGTCATCATGGGCTGCGGCAGAGTGGGTTCCGCTCTCGCCCAGACCCTGGAGCAACAGGGGCACACGGTCGCCGTGATCGATCAGGACCCCACCGCCTTCCGCAGGCTGGGACCGGGGTTCGGTGGCCGCCGGGTCACCGGGGTCGGCTTCGACCAGGACACCCTTCGCGAGGCGGGCATCGAGGAGGCCGGCGCCTTCGCCGCCGTCTCCAGCGGCGACAACTCGAACATCATCTCGGCGCGGGTCGCCCGCGAGATGTTCGGCGTGGAGAACGTCGCCGCCCGGATCTACGACCCCCGCCGCGCCGAGGTCTACCAGCGCCTCGGCATCCCGACCGTGGCCACGGTCCGCTGGACCGCCGACCAGATGCTGCGCCGGCTGCTGCCCTCGGGCGCGGAGCCGTTGTGGCGCGATCCCACCGGCGGGGTCCAGCTCGCCGAGGTGCACGCGTCCCCGAAGTGGGTCGGGCACAAGATCAGCAAGTTGCAGGAGGAGACGGGGGTCCGGGTCGCGTTCCTGACCCGGCTCGGGGAGGCGATGCTGCCCACCTCGCAGACGGTGCTGCAGGAGGGCGATCTGGTGCACGTGATGATGCGGACGGACGACGTCGACAAGGTCGAGGCCGCCTTCGCCGGGGGCCCGGACGAGGAGGGCGGTCACTGATGAGGGTCGCCATTGCCGGGGCCGGTGCCGTCGGCCGCTCGATCGCGGGCGAGCTGCTGGAGAACGGTCACGAGATCCTGCTGATCGACAAGGCCCCGACCGCCATCTCGGTGGAGCGGGTCCCCCAGGCGGAGTGGCTGCTGGCCGACGCCTGCGAGATCACCTCCCTGGACGAGGCCGCGCTCCAGCGCTGCAACGTCGTGATCGCCGCGACCGGCGACGACAAGGTGAACCTGGTCGTCTCGCTGCTCGCGAAGACGGAGTACGGCGTCCCGCGCGTCGTCGCCCGGGTGAACAACCCCAAGAACGAGTGGCTGTTCAACGAGTCCTGGGGCGTGGACGTCGCCGTCTCCACCCCGCGTCTGATGTCGGCGCTGGTGGAGGAGGCGGTGAGCGTCGGCGACCTGGTCCGCCTGCTGCGCTTCAGCCACGGCGACGCCAACCTCGTCGAGCTCACCCTCCCCGAGGAGTCGGCCCTGGCCGGCACCCAGGTCGGTGACGTGGAGTGGCCCGAGGACACCTCCCTGGTCACGATCATCCGCGGTACCCGGGTGCTCACCCCCTCTCGGGAGGACTCCCTGGAGGCGGGCGACGAACTCCTCTTCGTGGCGGCCCAGGCCCGCGAGGAGCAGTTGGAGGACCTGCTGTCGGTACGGCGCGAGGACGGCTGACGACGCGGGCAGACACGCAGGAAGGGCGGGATAAAGACGTCGGCCCATCGTATGCGGGTGGTGTCGCGGCGATCACGCCGAC
>NZ_JBEYFC010000124.1:0-20666 GCF_040634175.1 Streptomyces sp. NPDC007162 | reverse complement strand
CCGTCAGCCCGGTGAGGTGGCGTTCGTAGAAGCGGGTGTACATGCGGGCAACCGATGCCTACAGCCTCCGCATCGGACCTGGTTCGCCGCTGAGGTCCGATGCGGCGCACGATCATGCTCTGGAGCGTGGGAGAGCGGTGGTGATCCCTTCTCACGGCGATGCGCTGAGGCCACGCGGCGGCACTCGACGGGCTCACAGGGGTCCACGCGACGTCTCGTCGCTGCTGCGCCATCGTCCGGGCGCGGAGGGCTTGGCGGTCGTCCCATGTGTTGCGGACCAGCTTGTTGCGGTGCTGGTCTTGGGCAGGTGGGAGGCGTCGGCAGGTAGGTCGGCGGTCCGTCGCATCCGCCACACGAGCACGTCGCTGACGGAGTCCGCGGTGCCGAGTTCGCGCCGTGCACCAACGTCGGACAGGAGGGCGGCCGGGTCGTGGCCGGCGGCTTCGGCTTCCGCGATGGTCGCCGCAAGGGCGTACCAGCCGGGTTCGGCGAGGATCTGCTCGGCCAGCTCCGGCAGCGCCTCGCGCAGCAGCATCGTCTGCCGTTGGAGCATCGGCGGACCCAGACGTCGGCCGCGCTGGTAGAGGACACCGAGGGGTTGTGCGGCGGCGGCTTGGTAGGCGGTGCGCAGGTGCTCGGCAGTCCGGGCGGCGGCCTCGGCCTGCTGGGCGTGTCCCTTCCGGGCGTGCCAGTGCGCGGCGGCGGTGATGAGGAAGAACAGCATGTCGATCGCCATCGCCGTGGTGGCGCCGTCCTCACCGCGGCCGAGGGCCGGGCCGCCGTGGATGAGGTCGCGGGCGGCCTGCCGCAGAGCCTGATCGTGCCCGCGCACGGCGCGGACGTGAGAGCGCGAGGCCCGCTCGAAAGCCGTTGCAGCGTCGCGGAGTTCGCGGCGGGTGTGGGCAGCGGACGTCTTCGCAAGGGCGTCCAGGACTTCGCCGGCCGCGGCGATGTGGGCGGCGGCGACCGCGTCGTTGCTGTGCTCGACGACGAGCAGGGCCTGCCACACCGCCGAGGCTGTCTCGCGGCGTGCTGCGGCCGGACTGCCCGGCGCCGTAGGGATGATTGCATCCTCCTGCCGCGAAGCCGGGGTGTCTCCGGACCAGCGCTCGCGGATGCGGGGCAGGGAAAGGTCGGGGGCCAGGCGGGCGCCTGGGTAGAAGATGGGATCGCCGTCCTTGTTCAGGTCGTCGGGTAGGGCGACCTTGTATCCGAGCAGGTCGCCGGAGGGCGCGACGCGCTGGCGGATCAGGAGGCCGGCGGCGGCGAGCCGGTCGAAGAACTCCTCGTCGCTCCTCGCGCCGGCCACCGCCCGCCGTACGGTTTCGCGCAATTCCTCGCGGGCGGTGCGCTCGCGGCCCTGACGTTCGGCCTTGTGCCGTTCGGCGCTGGTGGGCCGCTGCGCGGCGGTGCCGTCGCCGGGTGCGACTTGGTGGAGGCCGAGTTCCTTCTCGATGAGCCGGGCTTCGGCCTGCGCTCGCTTACCGGATCGGTGATGGTCGGGGCGTCGGCCGTCTTCGCGCACGAGGGTGGCAACGATGTGGATGTGGTCATCGGCGTGCCGCACGGCTGCCCAGCGGCAGCCCGCGCCGTCGCCCGGGTCGATCCCTGTGGCGGCGACGATGCGACGCGCGATGTCCGCCCACTGATCGTCCGTCAGGATCGGATCGTCGGGCGCGGCGCGCACCGAGCAGTGCCACACGTGCTTGTCGGGGCGCTGGTCCGAGGTGAGGAGATGGAGCGGCTGGTCGAGCAGCTGCCCGAGATCCTTCTTGGTGGCTGCCTTGTCGCGTCCGGGGTCAGGTGACATGCCGTCGAAGGAGGCGACGAGATGCGGATCGACGTGTTCCTCATGGGTTCCCTTGCCGTAGAGGTAGTACAGCAGGCCCAGGGTGTGGCTGCCCTGCTTGTGAATCTGTGGAATCAACTCGCCTCGTCCGTTTGTCGGTTGGCCACCTTGTCTGCAGCTTTCCGCACCGCCTCGGCCGCTCGGTGGACGTCGGCCATCACCTGGGTCAGATGGGGTACGTCACCGCCGGAGTTGAGGATCTTGGCAGCTTGATTGAGGTTGCTGCCGGCCCAGCCGAGCTGACGCCTCATCGTGAACAGTTCGGTGAGCACGTCGCGTTCGGTGGCGATGGCGGCGGCGGTACGGGACTGGTCGCGGGCCATGGCTAGCCCGGCGTAGGCGAGGAACCCCGCCACGCTCATACCGGTGGTGTCTGCTCCGGCCTGGATCAGAGCGAGTTCGGACGGGTTGAGGCGCACGCTGTGCGCGCGACGCTGCTTCTTGTCGCGCGGACGCGCTCGCCCCTTCGGCCGCCCCTTGCAGGCGGCTTTTGGCTGCGATCCGCCCTCGGTCGCAGCCTTCCCGGCGGGCGCCCCCTGGTGCCAGTCGGGCCCCGCCACCCCAGGGGCGAGGACGGGTTCGGACGCTGCCCCCTCGGGGGAGTGTCCGAACCTCCATCTTGCTCGCCCGGAGACCGAGTTGGAGTCAGGAGCAGGTTCCGGGGTAGTGCCGGTCTTTGGCGCATTCGTCATCGGGTTTCGGGCCTCGTGGAGCGGGTTAGGTGCTGGAAGGTCGCGGCCAGTGCGAGGACGTCGGCCGGCCCTCGAAGGAGGTGGACGGGTCCATCGGGGTGGTCCTGCACAAGCCACTGGCCGGTCGGCGTGAGGACGGCGGCGTGCAGGAGCCGCCGGCGGACCAGGACGTGTGTCCAGGCGCTGGCCTCGGCAGCTGTTGGCTCGGACGGGCGAGGGGGACGCGGTATCACGGCGTGTCTCCTGGAACGGGGTGGGTGGCCCAGCACAGAGCCGGGCCACCGGTTGCGATGAGGGCGGTTGAGCCGAGGTTTTGCCGGGTCAGCCGCATTCCGGGCAGCGGCTGACGTGGCTGCTGAGCGCCCGGGCCATCCGCTGCTTCGCCGAGGCGGCGGTCTTCGCGCTTGACTTTGCCGCGGGCCTGCCCGTGTGCCGCTGGGAGTGGGCGACCAGGAAGCCGATCTCCCGCTCGTACTCAGCGCGGACGGTGTCGAACTGGTGGCAGGTCTTCATCGGGTGGTGTTCCTTCTCGTCGTGGTACCGCCGCTGCGCAGTTCCTGCAGGACGAGGCTTAGCCGGTCGTTCCGGCCGCCCTTCAGGCCCTCGCGGCGGAGGATCTCCCGCAGCTGCACACGGGTGACTGCTTCGTTGCCGTCCCGTTCGAGCAGGGCGGGGACGTGGGGGCGGACCTGCTGGACGAGCTGGTCCACCGACTGCTCCAGTTCCCGGGGCGGGCGCTGTGTCTGCGGGGTGCGGGGCCTGCCGCGCTTCCCCTTGTTCTTCGTCCTGGTCTTCGTGGCCGTCTTCCGGCGGAGGGGGACCTTGTGTCCCCGGTCCCCGGTGGTGTCGGTCCCCGATTCGGTGTCGGTCGGTCCCCGGTCCCCGGTGGTGTCGGTCCCCGAATCAGCGGCGCTCGGTCCCCGACGCGAATCAGTGCCCTGAGCAGGGACTTCTCGCGCGTTGCCGCCGGTCCGCGCGCCCGCCGCGTCTCCCGTCGCAGCCTCCGTCTTGGCGGGACCGGTCCCCGGGACCGGGCAAGCTTCTGGGGCCATGGTCCCCGCGGCGGTCCCCGTTTCGTGACCTTCTTTCCCCGCGTCTGCCGATGCCTTCGAGTCCGCGATCTCGGGGACCGGTCCCCGAAGGTCACCCGGTCCCCGGTCCGGGGCCGGTTCGCAGGGACCGTGGGGACCGTGGACGGGAACCGGCGCATTCGACGTCGGCTGGGCGGGGACCGTGGCGGCCGTTGAGGTGCTGTACGTCGGGGACCAGGGAGACGGAAGTGGGACCGTGGCGAGCGCGAGGGCGTGCCGACGTGCGGCGAGTTGGTCGAGTAGCTGCGCGCGCTGGAGGGGGTCGGTGCCCACCGAGGCCCTGCCGACCGCCTTCGACAGGCGCCGTGTGAGTCGTCGGCCGCGTCGGTTCCGCTGCTGCTCGGGTGTGCGCTCGGCGAGGCGGGCGGCGAGCGCGACCGCCCGGGCGGTGGCCCGGTCCCGGGTGATCTGCGCGGCGTTGCGGTCTCGCGCGGCGATGCCGAGTCGGGACAGGAGCCGTTCGCGTGCCTCCCGGCCCAGGACGGCGATCAGTCCGTTGGAGGCGGCGCCCGGGGTGCGCAGGCGCAGTTCGATCCCCATCGCGAGGTGCCACAGCATCGCCGCCATGACCGGCCCTACGAAGGCCCGGACCGTCCCGCCGATGGGACCGCTCTCGGCGTAGGCGGGGATCACCTGCACCCCGGTGATCACCCAGACCAGCGTGCCCGGCACGCCGGGGGCGCCTTGGGCGGCCAGGTTCTGCCGGGCCATCAGCGCGGTCGCGAACAGGGCGAGTTCGGCCGCGGCGAACATGCCGGCCCGCTCGGCGGTGCCGGCCATGTCGAGGTAGTCGGCCGCGAAGCGCCACGAGGTGTCAGCGCTGTAGGCGGTGCAGCCCAGGGCGGCAACGGCGGCGACCTTGACCGCGGGGCCGCCGGGACGTTTCCGCGGGCGGGTTCCCCGGCGCCGGAAGGTCCAGGCGGTCAGCACGAGCGCGAGGACGGCGGGTACGGCGGCGGCAAGGAGGAGCGTGAGGTCCGGAGCGGCGCTGAGGGCCAGGACGGGGTGGGTCATGCGGCCTTTCCGAGAGGGGCGTGCGCCGGGCTCGACGCTACCGGGCGGACAGTCGGCTGCCGGGTTCCGTGCGCGGCGGGCGTGGGGCTGCCCTTTGCTGGGGTGGCCTTCTTCCGCTTCTTCTTGGGGCGCGGCACGCCGTAGGTGCGGTCGCGGTCGAAGACCTTGTTGGCGGCCTGCCGGAGCAGGTCACGGGCGTGCTTGTGGCTGATCCGCAGGGCGGCGGCGAGCCGGTCGGGGCGCCAGCCGCGTACGTAGGCGTGGTCGATGACGACCTGCCGTTCGGCTTCGGTCAGGTGTACGTCGCGTCCCTGGAAGAAGGCGATCACGCGCCGGTAGTCGAGGCGCTTGGGCAGTCCGTCGTGCCAGGGGCGACGCTCGTCTTCGGTGAGGCCGCCCCAGATGCCCTCCTTGAGGACGTTCTCCAGGGCGAAGTTGAGGCAGTCGCTGCGTACCGGGCACCAGCCGCACAGCTCCTTTGCCTCGGCGATGGCTTCGTGGTCCCGGGGGAGCGGGAAGAACACAGCGTCGGCGTCCTCGACGTCCATGCCGTGGCATGCCCCGCGGGTGTGCCAGCTGGTGTCTGCGATGCCGCGCAGGCCGGTGGCCGGCGTGTCGTGGGTGGTGATGTGGCGCAAGGGGGTCTCCGATGTGCTGCCGCGCCGGCCGGTCAAGGGTCTCCGGCTGGGATGCGGAGTCGGGTACCGGCTGCGGCGCACGGGGGCGCCGCAGCCGAGGCGGAAGGGTGGTGTGGTGGTGCACCGGGCGGGGTGCACCGGCCTTTCGCGCTGGTCAGGTCATGGCGGGCTGCTGGACCTTGTCCTGCTGGGCGGCGGCAAGGTCGAGTCGGCCGGGGTGTGGGGTGGCGCGCGGGGCGGTTGCACGGACCCCGTCGTCGGGGCCGATCCGCCGGCGACGGCAGGGCTCGCCGGGCTGGGCCTTGCACCACTCGCAGCGCACGCTCAGAGCGTCGGGCTGTCCCTGGACGATGGCCGCCTCGCGTGCTGCCCGGGCGGGCCGGTAGGGCGCGAGGGCGGCTCGGGCAGCGGGCGGGATGCAGGAGCCGACCTCCCGCAGCATCCCCTCCAGCCGCGGATCGGTCCCCTCGCGACCGCTGGTGATCGCCCGGGCCTGTGCAGGTTCCGCGAGGCCGGCGGCGACGGCGCGGCGCATGCCGGCCAGCTCGGCGGTCCAGGCGGCTTGGTCGTCCGGATCGGCCGTCGGCGTCGGATCGGAGTGCCGGGCCAGGCGGTCGCGCCGGTAGCTCTCCCAGGGACGGGCCACGTCCGCGGGCAGGATCTGGTAGGGCGAGGTGCGGATGTGCTGGCGGGCGGCGACGCGGGCGTCCCAGCCGTGCGGAGTGGCCATCGGCACGTCGCCGAGCAGCTCGTGCCACTGGGCGAGCTGGTCGCGCGCTTCGCCCTGGTCGGTGCGGGTGGTGCGGGGGTCGAGTCGGCCGATGTAGGCCAGCAGGGCGGCAGTTTCGCGGCGGTCCATGGCTACTCCGTTCCGGTCGGCTCGTCGAGAGCGGCGAGAAGTGCGGCGGTGTGGGCCTCGGCGCGGGTCATGCCGCCGGTCGGGGCGGGACCGCTGCCGGGCAGGGCGTACAGGCCCGGGCGGGTGGGGGCGTGTTCGCGGGCGATCCAGGAGCGCCAGTCGGCCGCCCAGGCACCCGCAGTGCGGGGACTGAATCCGGCGCGGTGGCTGCGCCACTTCGCGTCGGCCGCTCGCAGGCCCTCCTCGCCGAGGCGGTCGAGGTGTCCGTGCTGGCGGGCCCAGGCATGGCTGTCTGGGTCGACCTGCCATGCGCCGGCCGGGGTGACGGCAGCACCACTACTGCTGCCCTTACGGTTCACCTTCGGTTCTCTACGGTTCTGGGGGTCGGATCCCGCACCGTCCTGTGTACGGATTCCGGCCCGTCGAGGGGGCGGATTCCGGCGGGAGGGGCCGGATTCCGTACCGGCCGGATTCCGGTGCGGGGGCTCGGAATCCGTACCCTTCTTGGGGAAGATTCCGTACCGCCGTAGGCCCTTGTGGGCCTCCTCGTCCAGGTCGGGTACCGGGTCGGATTCCTCCGGAGGCTCGACATACGCCTCCGGGTCCGTCCGCCTGGCGGCGGTGACCTTGGCCTGCCACGCGGCAGCGCGGGGCAGCCGGTAGACCGTGGTGCGCTGGGGGCCCTCCAGATGGCCGAGGACCTTGAGTTCCCCACTCTTGTCGAGGGCAGTGAGCGCGTCGCGTACAGCGGTGCGGGACGCGTTCGTGCGCTCGACCAGACTTGTGATGGAGGCCCAGGCGACGCACGTGTCGTCGGCGACCCGGTCGGCGATCGACAGCATCACCAGGCGGGCGGTGCCCCGGCTGGAGCTGTGCTCCCACACCCACTCGCGGGCGTCGACACTCATCGGCGGCCCCCGGTCATCAGAGCCAGCTGCCGCTTCGCCGCCTTGCGGGTGCCGTGCGGCGGGTGGGAGCGGCGAGTCGCCAGGACGAGGATGGTGGTCGCGCAGGCCGGACCCTTGGGTCTTTCGCGCAGGGCAGGAGGCATGCAAAAATCCCCTTTGCAGTGCTGCCACGCTGACGCGCCCCGTGCAAAGGGTTCAGCGTGGTGGTGGGCAATCTCCGTTCCCGTCGGGCCTAGCCGGGCTCTCATGGGAGCGGTACGTGCCGCTATGCGTCCGGCGTCCGGGAGTAGCCGCTCTCGGGCGCCGTCGCTGTATGCGGATCTGCTCGGAATGCTCGGGACCAGCCGCGCTTCCTCCCACTCGTGGCCCCCGGGGCGGGCTGCCCGAGGGGACGACGAACATAGCCACGGAGCCGCGACAAGATCCAGAGTTGGTTCTAAAACTCTGTAGTAGTTGCAGGGCGTGACCCAAAGCGGGCACAAAGTCACCCTTGCCGCGATCGGCCTCGTGCCGTCCGAGGCATCCGATCGACCTGCACCTCCGACGTCGTGCGCGGTGCTGGTGGGACGGTGTGCGTCACGCCGCCCGGCGTAAGGGGTGCTGCGACATCGTGCGGACTTCCTGATGCGTGCGAAGGGAGGCGGAGGCCCGGCGCGGGGCGGGGCTCACTGCCGTCCGGTGAGGCTGGGAGCGAATCGGCAGGCCGCTGGCGTGCAGGGCTGCCTCGTTATCGCTAAGCTGAAGCTATTCTTGGCAGAAGCGAAAGTCAACACGATGTGCCTGCTTCATTTTGGAGAGAATCCGAGGTCAGATGCCTGCCCGCCGTTTTGACCGGGTCCTTGCCCGCCGTGTGCGGCGTGCTGCTGACCGCCACCAGAGCGAGGTGGCGGCAGAGCTGGGTACGACCGACTCCGCGGTGGCGAACTGGGAGGCCGGCCACACCTCACCCGACCCGGAGAAGCTGGCCGCCTACGCCGCGGCTCTCGGAAGCGATCTAGATGAGCTGTTTCCCCGTACCGGACTGCCTGATCTTGCCGATCTGCGCTGTGATGCCGGCATCTACCAGTACGAGACGGCAGCGGTGATCGGCACCAAGAGCGCCAGCCCTGTGGCGGGAGCTGAGCGTGGGGAGCGCCGGCTCCAGGCCAAGTACATCCCCGTCCTGGCTGCGAAGTACGGCGTCAGTGAGACGGAGCTGCGCCGGGCGGAGGATCGTTCCTTCGCCGCCGCAGAGGCGAGGAAGAACGGCACAGCGCCAGAGCCCGGCACTCAGGAAGCCACGGCTGCGGAATCGGGCCGGCCGCCGGAGTCCCTCAGTGAAAAAATCACCCTGATCTTGCAGCGCTCCTACCCGGGCCCGCAGGGGCCGCCCTCGGACGCGGAGATGGCGGCCGCGGTCAACGCCCACGCGGGCGCAGCGGTCATCACGGAGAAGGACTTCGAGGATCTGCGGACCGGTGTCACGGACGCGGCGGCGCCGGTGGTCCTGGACGCGCTGGCCGCCGTCTTCGGTGTGTCGCGGATGTACTTCGAACCGGACGAGGCCGTGGCTGCCCAGGTCTATGAAGGTCTGCAGCTGCTGGCCGGCGCGAGGCGGGGCGCTGTGGGCCGGGTGAGGGCCCGTGGCCTGGGCGGGCGGGGCCTTCCGCCCAAGACGATGGCGCTGATCAACCAGCTGGCGGCGGAGATGGCGGAGCAGGAGGGCGGCTCCGCGTAGTGCGGCCTGCACCCCCGCGAGGGTGCAGGCCGGAAACGGGCTACGACTGCTGCTGGGGCCGCGAGCCCAGATCGTGCACCTGCCCTGCGGCGACGACGGCGCGGATTGCCTTGAGCACGCTCAGGTCGGTCAGTGGGTCGCCGTCGACGACCAGCAGGTCTGCGCTGAGTCCCGGCTTGATGCGGCCGGTCGACCCGCCGATTCCGAGAGCGTCGGCGGCGTCGGCGGTCGCCATGTCGAGGACCTGGTCGTTGGGCATGCCCAGGTGCGCGTAGAAGCCGAGCGCGCCGACCAGCGTGCCGTCGAACCCGGTGCGCTGCACCCCGGCGTCGGTTCCGGCGATCAGACGCACACCGGCCTCGGCCATCTCCCGGACCTGCCCGAACAGGACCTTCGTGCGCTCCTCGCCGAAGATGCGGGCCGCCATCTGCCAGTGCGGGCTGACGGCCGGGCAGACCGCGATACCCCGCTCGACGATCTTTTTGAGGACCTCCTGGCCCAGGGCGAACCCGTCCTCCGTCATCCAGGTGCAGTGTTCGATGGTGTCCACGTCGGCGTCCACGGCCGCCGCGATGCCGGCCGCGCTGTGGGCGTGCGCGGCCACCGGCACCCCGGCCTGGTGGGCCTCGTCCACCAGTGCCCGCAGCTCGCCCGCGGAGAACTGGGGCTGCCAGCTCTTCGGCCCGTCCTTGGTCAGACCGCCCCCGCTCGCCATGACCTTGATCACGCGGGCGCCGGCCACCAGGTTGCGGCGTACCAGGTCACGGACCGCGGTCTCGCCGGAGACCTCGCCGCCCAGGAAGTGGCAGTGGCCGCCGGGCACCGTCAAGGGCGTGCCTGCCGACACGATCCGCGGTCCCCGTGTGTGCCGCTGTTCGATCTCCTCGTTCAGGCGCAGGGCCAGGTGGTTGCGATCGCCCAGGTCCCGGACGGTCGTGACGCCGCCGGAGACAAGCTGTTCTGCGCGCTGGCGCATGCCCGCGAGGAGGGCATCGTCGTCGGACTCGCGGAGCGCGGCCAGCGGATCGGCGCTGCCGTCGAACACCAGGTGGACGTGGGCGTCGATGAGCCCTGGCACGACGGTCGCGTCGGGAAACGCGAGGTGCACCCCGTCCGACCCTGCGTGACCGGCGAGCTGCGCGCGCGGGCCCACGTCGGCGATCGAATCGCCCTCGACGAGGACGGCACCGTCCTCCAGGTACGTTCCGGAACCGGTCAGGACCCGGCCGGCCGTAATCAGCATGTGCTCTCGTCTCCTTGTTCTGCCCAGGTCACGCGGCCCGCCGGAGGTTCTCCGACACCGCAAGCAGCTGGCGGACGTCCGCGTCCGTGCCGTCTCCCCTCGGTACAGCCAGCGCGACCGCCGGCCCGGGCGCCGGGACACCCTGCTTGACCATGTCGGCCGCGGTGCGTAGACGCTCGGCCAATTGCGTCGGCCCGAGGTCCAGCACGTTGATACCTTCCCACTCGTGCACTACGTATGGGCTGATATCCACCAGTCCGTCACGGCACTCCACGATCCGCCGGTGGTATCGGCGATGCACGCCACGCGACCGCCACCGGTCCCACATCCCCTGGGAGGCGGGACGCAGTTCGTTCTCCGGATAGACCTCGATGAGCAGTTGCCACAGCGGGGCCAGCCGACGGTGATCCCGCCGCCGGCGCAGCCACAGCTTCGTGGCGGTGATCCTCGCGCGGGCCACGGAGTAGGTGACGCCCGCAGCGAAAGCCAGGCTGGATACCACCAGCAGTACCGACACGTAGGTGTTGATCCGGATCGGCACGAGACCGCCGGTCCACCGGATGGTGACGAAGACGGCGCGGATCGCGCAGGCCAACGCCATCCCGCCCAGGCCGATCGCCGTCATCCACAACCCGGTGGCGTACGGCCGGACGGACATGCGGGCGTAGCGGGCCGACCACCACCCCGCCGCTGCGACCGCGTACATCATGTACAGGCCGGCGACGGTGTAGAACACGAAGATCGGCAGCACGGTCATGTCCACCGTGGCGTACGGCGCGCCCAGCTCCTGATCCGGCACGCTCACCGCCGCCACGGTGATCGCCACCGCGACCAGGACCATGACCACGCCCTCGCGCCGGGCGCGGCTGTGCGCGGCCGGCCCGTCGGCCGAGTACAGGTAGAAGCACATGAGGAAGTACATGGCCAGCAGCAGAAGCAGATTCTGGACGAGCCGTGCCATCCCGTGCCCGGCCAGGGTGTCGATGCCGTGAGCGCCGCCCGGCATGGCCACCGGGTACGACAGACCCATGCTCAGCAAAGCGAGCGCCACTGACCGGGTCGGAGCATCGTGCGGTGCACGCCACCACAGGTAGAGCCGCCACACGACGGCACCCGCGATGATCAGCAGAAGGTACTTGGCCACGGTCTACAACCACCCTCGCCGGTCGCCCAGAGCAGCTTGCACCCGCCGCACGCGTGGATCCTCCGACAGCGCCGGGAGCGCGTCGACCACCGAGGACCACTCCAGGATGATGGTGGCCGCCAACTCGACCGAGCACTCTTCCGCGTCGTCGTAAGAGCAGCGGGCGGCGACCCGCCGAATCAGCTTGGGATCCAGGACCGGAGTGAGGTCGGACCAGACCTCGACGAACTCGTCCGTAGGTACCTCTGGAACTTCCTCCCGCTTCTCTCCCCACTCGTCGACGAGGACGTGGAGGACCTCGTGGAGGATGATCTGCTGCTGGTGAAGCCGGGTCGTCTCCTCCTGGTAGAGGATCACGTCCATCTGTGGCATATCGAGCCACAGCCCCGAAGGGCCGGGCTTCTCCAGCGCCCAGGGGCGCAGGACCATGGGCCGGCCGCGCCGTTCGCTGAGAGCCTGGGCCAGCTTGTCCACGTCCAGCGGCGGGACGACGCCCAGGCTGCGTAGCTCTTGGCGCAGCCGACGGTGGAGATCGCGTTCCACGGTGCGTCGCTCAGCAGTACGCCACCGTCCCAGTCGGCGCAGACTCACCCGAGCTCTCGCCGGCACGGCAGGTTCCGGGCCGCCACGGCGGCTTCCTCCGGGAGACATTGAGCAATCCCTTCGTACCGACTGGGACGTGGCTCGCGGTCCGAGCCCTGTGCCAGCCACCACGGGTCAACGTTGTCTGGCACCCCGGCGGTACGCACGAGGGTGATCACAGAGCCCAGGCCGGCACCGGAAGAAGTGTCCTTGTCCGCCTTCGCGAGCGAGTCACGAGGACGAAGAAGCTCCACCCCGTACACCATCGGTCACTAGAGCGAACAGCAATCACCCCGCTAGGAATCCTTCGACGAGGTCCCCGGGGGCCACTCGGACTTTACGTGAAGCCTGTTAGGGATCAAGGCTGGAAAGTACCCTTCGGTAGCCAACTCGAGGGTGCCGACCGAAGCGTAGAAAAGTGTTAAATCCACCCCTCGCTATAACGATCATGAGTGTGACCTGGCGCTTCGCCTTGTGTTCATAGTGGTCACACTCCACTCGCGGACGCATACTTCCGTTACCTCTTCGAGATCTTTATGGGAGAGGAAATCGGACATGATGGCAATAACTGCCAAGTTGGCGCCTGCTGTCGATGATGAAGGTGTGGATGTGGGGGTGGTCACCTTCGTGTCGCATGTGCTGGATGGTGCATCGCCATGTCGGTCGCGCAGTGGTGATGTTTTCAGTCACTCTGGCGCGCGCTCTGGGGGACCTGGCGAGTGGGGGTATGTCCGGAGCTAGTCGTTCTATCTGGTCATGGTTTGGAGGTGGTGGCGCGTCCGCGTGGGGCGGTGTGATCGCTCTGGCATTTCTCGATTGCAAATAGAGCCAGGGGTAACGGGCGAACGGGCCGCATGGGTGGTGTTCGGGCAGTGAGTTACCTCCGGGGCGGCTGGGGCAAGCCGACTCGGGGTAGGGGCTGACCGGGGCCTGAGCGCCCGCACGGGCGGGCTTCAGATGATCATCAACCAGCCGCCGGGATCGTGCGCTGGGGGATCACCAGGAACGCGTTCTTCGACAAGCTTCAGCCACGCCAGCGCAGCACGAACAGCGACACCGAGTTCGTGTAACCGAGTCGCCGCATCTGGTCGGGGCCTCTGCTCGTCCAAGGCCTTGGCGATGTGATCCAGCACGACAGCCGCAAGGGACTGCATCTCCTCGTCCAACTTCGGCGCGAGCGCTTCCACTCGGGGTTGCGTCCTGAGAAGTGGTGTACCGGTTCCCACCTGATCCGGGCGTTTGTCCCGGCGTCGGAGTGAGGGGCCGGATAGAAGAACGGCCACCGGCTGATCTTCGAGTTGTCGAATGCTCGAAGGAGACCAGCACGATGACCGCACCAGACAGTGTGCCCCTGCGCGCCCTCGCCGAGGACAACCTCGCTGCGGCGCGTCCCGATCTGCTGCGCGCGATGGTCAAGACGTTCGCCGACGCGCTCATGTCCGCAGAGGCCGACGCCCTCTGCAATGCCGAATACGGGCAGGTCAGCGACGAACGCGTCAACCACCGCAACGGCTATCGCCCGCGCGAGTGGGACACCCGCGCCGGCACTGTCGAACTGGCCGTCCCCAAGCTGCGTCAGGGCAGCTACTTCCCACACTGGCTTCTCGAGCGTCGCCGCCGGGCCGAACAGGCCCTCATCTCGGTGGTGGCCACCGCCTACCTGCTCGGTGTCTCCACCCGCCGAGTGGAGAAGCTCGCCGAGTCCCTCGGGGTGACGCAGCTGTCGAAGTCCCAGGTCAGTGCGATGGCCAAGCACCTGGACGAGCAGGTCACCGCCTTCCGTAACCGTCCCCTGGACGCCGGCCCGTACTCGTTCGTCTGGGTCGACGCACTCACGCAGAAGGTCCGCGAGGGCGGTCGCATCGTCAACGTGCATGCGCTGATCGCGGTCGGCGTCAACGCCGACGGCCACCGCGAGATCCTCGGCCTGGACGTCGCCACCGCCGAGGACGGCGCCGGCTGGCTGGCCTTCCTGCGTTCCCTGATTGCCCGCGGCCTGTCCGGGGTCCAGCTCGTCATCTCCGACGCCCACGCCGGCCTCGTCGACGCGATCGGTGCGGTTCTGCCCGGCGCCTCTTGGCAGCGATGCCGCACCCACTACGCGAGGAACTTGCTGAGCCAGGTGCCGAAGTCGGCCCAGCCCTGGGTGGCCACGCTGCTGCGGACGGTCTTCGAACAGCCCGACACCGACGCGGTCCAAGCACAGATGCGCCACGTCCTGGATGCGCTGGAGGCCAAGTTCCCCAAGGCCGCAGACCACTTGGATGCCGCCCAGCACGACCTGCTGGCCTTCACCGCCTTCCCGCGGGAGATCTGGCGGCAGATCTGGTCGAACAACCCGCTGGAGCGGCTGAACAAGGAGATCCGCCGCCGCACCGACGTGGTCGGCACCTTCCCCGACCGCACCGCCGTCATCCGGCTCGTCGGGGCGGTCCTGGCCGAGCAGAACGACGAGTGGACCGAGGCCCGCCGCTACATGGGTCGCGAGCTCCTCGCCAAGGCCCGGCTCCACCCGATCGAGTCAGAAACCGACGAGACCGTCCTGCCCACCGAACTCACCGCATAGCCTCAAAGACGAGATCACCGAGTGGCCGTCGATACACCACTCCAGCGGACGTGACCCAACTCGGGGCCGAGTTTCCTGCTGTACCCCGCAAGCTCGACGCACAGGCTCTCGATTTGCTGGGGGTCCGGCACAGGAGTCCAGAGCGCGGTATGGCAAGTTTTACGGGCCCTGTCTTTGATCGGGTCCTTGTCGGCCGGTGCCGAGGGGCTCACGCTGCTCTACCGCCATTTCGCTACTGGGGCCGTCGAGGGAGCGCCCCTCGACGGCAGAGAGGTTGAACCGTGTGCGGGTTGGTCAGGCCAGGGTGAGGCGGCGTCGTTCGACGTCGGTGACCTCGCGGTGCTGCTCGTCGATCTCGACCTGGGCCGCCCGCCCGTAGTGGGCGACGACCTGCTTGCCAAGGAGATCGCGCGCCATCACGCCGCGGCGGAAGTCCACCAGCGCCTCGCCGAGGTCGCGGGGCAGCGGAGTGAAAGCGTCACCGGCGTATCCATCACCCACGCACGGGTCTGGCAGGTCCAGCTTCTCGTCCAGGCCGTGCGCGATGGCCGCGAGCGAGGCAGCCGCCACCAGATACGGGTTGGCCTCCGCGCCGGCGAGCCTGATCTCCAGGCGGCTGCTGGGTCCGTGCCCGGTGACCCGTATCGCGCACCCGCGGTTGTCCAACCCCCAGTTCATGAACTGGGGAGTGAAGGAATGCGAGGTCGCATACCGCTTGTACGCGTTCGTGTTCCCCGCGAACAGCGGCATCAGGTGCGGCGCGGCGGCGATGAGTCCGGCGATGCTGTAGGCCATGGTCCCGGTGGGCAGGGCGCGCGGCGAGGGCCGGCCGAACAGCGGCTCTCCGTCGTGCCAGAGGGACAGGTTGAGGTGCAGACCGCTGGATACCCCCGTTTCAGGCGCGGCCATGAACGACGCGGTCAGGCCGTGGCGGCGTGCGAAGTGCTTCACCGCGTGCTTGTAGACCGTGTAGTTGTCGCAGGCCTCCATCACTCCGCCCTTGGGGAAGGTGGCCTCGATCTGGCCGGCCGCGCCCTCCCCTTTGAAGGCCTCCAGCTCCACTCCGGCGTCCGGCAGGGCGTCCTCCAGGTGGGTGAGGAGGTCACCCAGGCGGGGTGGCAGGTCCAGGTCGTAGTCGATGTTGCGTTCCACCGCCGGACGGTCGCCGTTGTAGAGGACGAACTCGGACTCCCAGCCGACCTGGACGTCGTAGCCGAGTTCCGCCAAGCGCTCGACCTGCCGGTGCAGCATCTGGCGGGGTGCGACTTCGATGGGCGCGCCGTCGGTGTCCACGGCATCGCAGTGGACCAGGGCCGTGCCCGGCATGTACGGCAGCGGGCGCAGGGTGCTCCAGTCGGCGTTGACGCCCATGTCGTGGAATCCGTGGTCCCAGCTGGTCAGGTCGAACCCGTCCAGCGGCTCCATGGCCGCGTTGGTGGCCAGCAGGTATGAGCAGGCCTCGCCCACGCGGATGCCGTCGCCCTCGTCGAGCCGCTCGAAGAGCGCGACGGCGGCGGATCGCTTGCCCTTGAGGCGGCCGAGCATGTCAGGCACGACCGTCAGCACGGTGCGGATCGTGCCGTGCTCCACGGCCTCGCGCAGGTCGTCCTTGCTGAGGACGCGCGGCGCGGCGGGGAGGGAATCGGTGGTCATCGGTCAGATGCCTTCTTCGATCAGGGCTTCGCTGGGCTGGGCGGTGTGGTGAGCGGTGAGTTGGTAGGCCTTCTTGCCCCGGGTCTGCCAGGTGACCCAGGCGAACAGCAGAGCGATCACGAGGGTGATGCCGGCGTAGTTGAAGGAGCTGGTGGTAACCGGTGAGGTTTGGGGCACGCAGAACACAAAGGTGATGACCACGACGTAGGCACAGGCGATGACACCGATCGGCTTGCGCCAGGCCCCGAGGGTCCACGGCCCGGGGCGGTAGCCGCGGCCCTTGCGCAGGGCGAGGTAGACCGGGATGCCGTAGGCGGGGATCATGCCGACCGCGTTGATCGCGGTGATCGCGCCGTAGGCGGCTGTCGAGTACAGCGCGGGCAGGGCCAGCACGAACGGCACGACGACACTGAGCCAGACGGCACGCGTAGGGGTGTTCGTCCGCTCATTGACCAGCTGCCAGTTCTGCCACCCCCACAGGGCCCGGCTGCGGGAGAACGCGTAGATCATGCGCGAGGAGGCGCCGACCTCCGCGTTGCCGCACAGCAGCATCGCCACGATCACGACCAGCATCAGCGCCTTCGCGCCTGCCGCACCAAGGACATCGAGGTAAATCTGCGCGGGAGGAACCCCGGTCGCCGAGTTGAGCGTGCCCTCGTAGTTCTGGACGGCGAGCAGCATGCCGGCCAGGAGGACGAACCCCGCCACCCACGACACCCAGATGGAACGCACGATGCCGCGAGGCGCGGAGACCTGCGCGTCGGTGGTCTCTTCGGCGATGTGCGCGGAGGCATCGTATCCGCAGAACGTGTAACCGGCGACCAGGGAGCCGACCAGCACCACCTGGAGGGTGCTGCCGAGGCCGCTCTCGTTGTGAAGGCTGAGCAGGAACGAGGGGGACTGGTGCGGGGCGGAGGACAGAGTGAGGGCGCCGACGATGAACAGGACGCCGCCGAGCTGCCACCACACAGAGATCGAGTTGAGCAGGTTGAGGACACGGACGCCGGCCGCATTCAGCAGGCCGTGCACGAGTAGGAACACCGCGAAGATCAGCATCGTGGTGGCGTTGGTGGGGGCGACGTTCCACTGCATCTGGATGAACGCGCTGGTGAACTGGGCGGCGCCATAGTCGATGCCGGCGATGGCGCCGAGCAGCCCGAGCAGGTTGAGCCATCCGGTCACCCAGCCCCAGCGGGGGCCGCCGAGCTTGCTGGCCATGAAGTAAGGGCCACCCGACGTCGGGTAGGCGGAGACCACATCGGCCAGCGACAGCCCGACGAGCAGGGTGAAGAAGCCGATGACTATCCAGGTGCCGAGCATGACCACGGGCCCGCCGTGGCTCATACCGAACCCGAACATGGTCTGTCCGCCGGCGAGGATGCAGATCACCGAGACGCTGATCGCGAAGTTCTGGAACGCGCTCGTGCGGCGGCTGAGCTCGGGCTTGATCCCGAGTGTGGCCAGGACATCGTCATCGGCGGGCGTCGTGCCGGTTCTTCTGTGAGACACCAGAGATCACTTTCGAATCAGGTGGAGAGGGGAAGGGACAGATCGGAGGCGGAACGCCCAGTAGGGGACGGCGGGGGCTGGTTCAGCTGGTGTTTTTGAGGGGCCAGCGGCGCAGGGTGGAAGCGCGGACCGTCAGGAACCAGTCCTCCCAGTTCCTGCTGCGGCCCAGGATCGTGTTGACGTCTTTCCAGGGCTGGGCGGTGACGTAGGGGCCCATCGCCCGCAGCACGTCGGCCGCCTTCTGAGACTCGCCGTTCGCGACCAGGGCGTGGGCCAGGTGACTGAGGTCCGCCATCGACACCCACGGGTATTCGGTGGGCGGAAGCTCGGCGAACCACTTGTCGTAGGCGTTGACGGCGTGGTGCCCTACGGTCCCGGTCTGCCAGAACCGCAGCGTGCCCGCCCTGCCTTCCTCTCCGTGCTCCTTGCGGAACTTGTCGCCCAGGGCGTAAACGGACAGCATCCACAGCTCCGGACTGGGCGGCTCCGACATCAACAGCCAGCAGGAGAAGTCCATCGCGGCCCCCGGGCTGCGGACCCTCTGGAAGAACTGGCGCATAGCGTGGTAGCCCGCGCGATTACCGGGGTGACGGGCCGCGACCTCCCCCAGCAGGGGCCAAGGACCAAGGTGAGGCATCCCCTGTTCACGGCCGCCAGGCAGTTCGTCCCACGGCATCTGACGGTGCCGCGCGTACGGATCGAGGTAGTGCGCCGGGTAGGGGAGCTGCGCGAGCAGGATCTTGTCTACCCACGGCACCGGACACTCCGGCAGCAGATCGGCCGCCCGCCACCCCGCCTTCGCAGCAAGCCGCGCGGCACGTCCCACCACCTCCTCGCCCATACCGCTGCGGAAGGCCCTGAGCGCGGCCCGGGTCAGCACCCGGGCCCACATCATGGCCGCGTCCGGACTGTCCGGCTCCTCGTCCAGCCACAGCTTGAAAATGCCCGGATCACCGGCACCGGCCGCCAGCATGTTGCTGCGGCTCGTCCGCAGCCCCCACTCACGGCCCGTCATTTCGAGCAGCTCCCGGGCTGCGTGGTAGCGCCCCAGCCGCAGGTCTTGGAGAGCGTTCCGTAACTCGGTGTCAGCACCGACCGGGCTGACAATCAGACGCATGTCATCGGGGGCGCCGTTGGGGGCGAAGCGCGCATATGCGGCACCGGACGCTAAGGAATCAGGCATGGGGGAGGCCTTGGGATTGAGGGGTGGACGTAGCGACTTACCGGGTCATGAGTGAGGAGTTCAGGGCGAGAGGCCGCGATCCGGTTCCGGAGCGGCAGGGTCCGAATCCTCTGGCGTCGTGGGCAGAGGGAGCGTGCACCAGGCGCGGCTTCCATCGGGAGTGAATCCCCAGCTACCACCCGCGTCCGCCGTCACGGAGTCGACCAGGAACAGACCTCGGCCGTTCTCACTGTCGGCGGACGGGTGCTGCACTGCGGGAGGCGGGGATGGGGTGTAGTCAGCGACCTCGATACGAAGTACGCCGACGGACGGTAGCCACGCCCGTACGCCGATGGTGTCCGAGCCGCCGTACAGGATGGCGTTCGCACACATCTCAGAGACGATGAGAAGCACGCAGTCAGTGAGGTCCTCCGGCACTCGGTGATGCTGGCACCAGGCCCGAGCGTCCCGCCGTGCCTGAGTGACGCTCGCCGCGGCCGCCGGCATCGCGATGTCGAATCCGTCCGTCACGGGGTATCGGACCGGAAGGAGAAACGGCACCGTCGCCAGGCTCGTCGATCCGGCAGGGTTTGGAGACATTGGGGGTGACTCTCTGGTTGCGTTCTATTCTTCGGATAATGCGGCGGGTCACGTGCGAGGCTGTGGTCAGCTGGGCGTGTGCGGAACGAGCAACGTCACCCAAACGTCTTTGCCGCCGCCAGGCGACAGGGCCGAGCCGAAAACCTCGGCGAGTGCCTTGACGAGTTGGATGCCCCGACCGTGCTCGGAGTCGGGAGAAGCCTGCACTTGCCTCGGCTCATTGGGGTCATCGTCATGAATGCACAGAGTCACGCCGCCGGGGATCTTGGTGAGCGTGATCTGAGCCTCTCTTGCTCCGTCATGCGCTGGGGCCGTGTGCCGAAGCACGTTGGTGAGCAGCTCCGTCACCACCAGCTCCGCGACGTCGCAGAGCCTTCCGAAGCCCCACAGGTCTAGGTTGGCTCCGACGATCCTCCGTGCGAGACCTACGGATCGCGGTGTCACATCGAGGGTCATGTCCAGGTGGCCGGCGGACACACGCGCCAACGCGCGCACCCCCTCCGAAGCTTCGGGACGAGTAAGGGTCTCGACCATCTCTCAGATCCACTTCGTTCCGCCGAACCCTCACAACGAGGCTCGACTGCGGTGTGTACTGGTGTGGAACCGGTCGGCAACCATTTAGTCAGGCCGGGCGAATACCGTGCATGCGCTGATGCCGAGGACCGCAGGTATCGGCATCGGCAGGACAGGGGCGAGGGATGCCGCAGCCAGAAAAGAAGCTCAACCCCGGTGCCTCGCCCCAAGAGTGGTTCGGCTACCAGCTCAGGAAGCATCGCAAGCTCAACAATCTGTCAGCGCGTCAACTTGGCAGGCTGGTGCAGGTCAGCGACGACATGATCTTGAGTATCGAGCACGGGAAGTACCCGAGTTGCCACTTGCACCTGGCGCAACGGCTCGACGAGGTCTTAGGCACCGACGGTCTCTTCGGCGAGGCCTGGCCGATGGCGTTCAAGCCCGTCGATGCCGATAACAAGCAGCCTGATGCCGATAAGGGGCCTTCGAGGACGGTGGAGGACGCCGCTCCGCGACAAGAAGGCCGCATGCTGGAAAGCGATACCCCATCGCCTTCTGGGAGTCCTGTGCCTGTGGACCGCCGCGCCTTCCTCTACAAAAGCAGCGTCGCTGCCCTAGCCTCCATAGACCTGGTCGCGCTGGTCTCCCCGGCCAACCTGCCCCAGCCCCCCGCCCGCATTCGGCCTCTGGACATCGACCAGATCCTCAGCGTGGCCGACGAGATCCATCGCCATGACAACAAGCAGGGTGGAGGCGGCCTCGTCGGTGTAATCGCTGGCCACGCGATGCAATGGGCTGTCGGTCGGCTCACTGTGTCCTGCCCGGACCACCTACGAGCTCCGCTGTACGCCGCGGTCGCTCGGCTAGGCATCGTCGTCGGCGCCAGCCACTTCGACGCATACGCTCACGAGGACGCCAGAATCGCC